>NZ_QUES01000050.1:0-40949 GCF_003478085.1 Eisenbergiella sp. OF01-20
TAATTAATGACGCTCCAGGGGTTATAAACCTCTGTCTTTCCGAATCGATATCCGTCATACCATTCCCGCACTTCTTTGCGCTTTTCTTCTATTCCATAATCAGATAATAAATTTGCTACTTCCTTTTCAGTAAATCCAAAGTGCTCGGCGTAGTTCGTATTCCGTATGGTAATCATTTCAAGATTATTTAAGCCTGTAAAAATACTTTCTTTCGTGATACGCAGGCAGCCGGTTATAACAGCGAATTCCAGATTTACATTTGATTTCAGTGCAGATTCAAACAAAGAACGGATAAAGTCCGTCATTTGCCCATAAAAGCCCTGGAAATATGCGTTTTCCAGCGGCACATCATATTCATCAAGCAGAATAATGACGTTTTTTCTGTATACTTTTTTCAAACACCTGGATAGAAAATTCAATGCCTTGGCCCAAACCGAATCAGAGCCTTTTTTTTCAATCATATCCCGATATTGAATTTTTTCAGCACTATTCAAATTGGAGTTGAGAAGAATATGACTGTGTCGGTCAAATTCCTGGGCAATTTCATCTATGAGGCTTTCATATGCCATTTCAAAATCCGGTTGTTTCGCACATTTTAATGACAAACTGATAACCGGATATTGCCCCATATATTTTGTATAGTTTTCTCCGGCATTTAAAATATTCAGGCCGTTAAAAAGCTTTTTGTTGTCAATTTCATTCCCGTCCGGATCGAACCCTTTTTCAAAATAGTATTTTAGCATACTCAGCCCAAGTGTTTTTCCAAATCTTCTTGGCCGCATAAAAACACTGACTTCACTTCTGTTGTCCAACAATTCCTGAATGAAGAGTGATTTATCAACATAGCAGAAATTATTTTCTCTGAGCTTTTTAAAATCATCAATCCCAATTGGAAGCGGTCTCATTCTTGTTCTCCCTCAATATTACGATTCTTCGGCCAAAACCTGACAGATTTCTTTGAAAAAGGTTATTCTCTAACAGGCAAATATACGTACTCTCTCTTTCCTATCCTGATTATATCCCGTTTGCCTGTTCTCCGCAATGATTCTGTTCACACTTATCCATTGCAATCCGGCTGTAGATACTGTTCACGGCCCGGAGCCAGACGGTTGCTGTCGGCAAAATGGATATATTTGATATGCCTCTGCTGTTGAATGAAAGCTTCCTCTATATTTCTTTCTTCTATATTTATATGGAATACATCCGGCATCAGAAAGAGTCTTTTACATGCAATCATACAGGAAATAAGTCAGGACAGGGATTTCTTTTCCGTTTGCCATGGTAATCTTTCTGGCAACCGGCGTATAGGTTCCGAAGGAATTAATATCTTCCATGTAGGAATTACCCTACATTATAATAGTAAAAAGAGATTTTGTGTAATACAAAAAATGTCCTTTTTCCCCACAGCAGAATATCTTACTATAACAAATGGCAGAAAACAGGGGATGCTCGCTCCCTCTATCTTCTGCCACCGCAGCAGGCAATTCTCTATTATACTATAACATCCGGTTACCTTTTATTTTCCTTAATCCGAAGTATCGCCATGCCGCCCGGCTCCAGCATTTCCGGGTTCCCATATAACACCGCTTCCCGGAACCATCCCTTTTTCATGGTAAGTGCGCTACTTTGCTCTGCAAGGGAATAGTTTACCAGAACGGCATATACTCCATCGTCCCCTATATGCTCCGTAACACCTACATAACGGTTCGCGCTCACCGCATATCTGCCTTCCAGCGCCTTTCCTGCTGCCAGCTTATATACTTCAAAATACTCCTGTTCAAACGCTTTTTCATCAGTCAGCAGCATCTTTTCCATAGGGGGCGCCTCCAGATGGGACTGCTCATTTGCACACCACCACAACAGACCTTTCGCCCCATTCGCCCAATTGGAATACAGGTTTATTTTCATGAAACCGGCAGCAACAGCCTCATTACAGATCATCGGCCCCATCGTCCCTTTTTCTCCAGCCGGCCCGGATTTTCTCCTGCAGCTTATCAAGAGGCATCAAACCTCCCAGTGCATCATATGCCTCCACACAGGACGCTCCTGCCGCAGCCGCGAGCTGCATGGCAGTCTCCGGCGGACAACCCTCCAGCACGGCGGTTAAAAAAGCGGCGATACTGGTATCCCCGGCGCCTGTGCCGGACAGGATTCTGTCGGGCACGTAGCTTCCTTCAAAGCCTTCCCGATCCGCCCATTCGCTACGGTCCCATTCCACCCGTTCCCCCGCTTTTTCCAGTTTTTCGAGGCCGGCGGTGCGGTAATACATACCCGGTGCCCCGCATTTAATAAGCAGGACCTTCGTTCCATAAGCCATACACCTGTCTGCCAGCGGCCGGATGTCCCTCTTCCAGTCAAGAATCTCTGTAATATCCTTCCCTGCTGCCCTTTCTTTCCATGTCTTCAGGCGCGGCTTATCCAGCATAAAACACAGTTCCTCCGCGCTTGGCACAAAGAAATCCACAAAGGGAAGCACGCTTCTCAGAATCAGGTCCCAGTCCGCTTTTCCCGCATCCGATGTCTCATCCACAGCCGCCATATCCAGAGAAGTGGCGGCACCGGCCTCTTTTGCCTTCTGCATGAGAGTTAGAAGCTGTTCCCCGTCATTGTCATACATGGAACGCATTAAGGGCGGATAACCGAAATGGAAAAGCGTTGTATCCTTCAGCGAATCCGCCGGCACATCCGCGGCACAGAAGGTATGATTTGCCCCGGGATGATGGAGAAAAATCCGATCGGTTCCCGGCAACGCAAGAACGACGGAATAAGAGGTGGATTCGCCCTCCGCCCGGATCAGGCCCTCCTCCGCCCTGTATTTTTTGAGTATACGGCATACCATATCACCGAAGGTATCGGTTCCCACCTTCCCCATAAGGGAAACCTCCGCGCCCAGCAGCTTCATAGCCAGACCGGTATTGGCCACCGCCCCGCCGGTATGTACGTCCGCCGCCTCCATCTGGATCAGTTTTCCCGGCAGCAGGATATCGGTGAGCGTATCCGATTTCCCTGCCGGAAATACCGGTGTGATATCCAGGCAGATATGACCTGCCACAATTACTTTTTTCCCCATTTTCCTGCCCTCCTCACAGAATCCGCTATGCTTCGCTCTCCGTTCGGAAACAGCTTTCCGCCGCACGGGCCCCTGTTTCATTATATGCTCTCTGATAATAATGGAACGGATCCCGCATACAGGATATGTAATCCGCAAAAGTTGCTGCCATTACGATTTCTTTTCTCTCCCCGCACAGCCTCTCCTGCGCCTTACGGATCTCGCCGTAGCGCCTGTCCAGTTCTCTGCCGTCCAGCCCGTTTATCCCCTCCGGATAAGCCGGATAATTAAAATGTCCGGTCTGGATCAGGAAACACTTCTCAACGCCCTGCTCCTTCATTTTACTGTATATGGCACAGAATTTTTCCCTATAGGTTTCTGCTGTCGTCCCTGCGTCTCCGTCGGATTCCCCCTGGCTCCATACCATATAAATATGTCCTGCAAAGCTTCCGCGTGCTGCAAGAAATTCTTTGGCCGCCTTTAGCCTTGCTGCCGCATCCGCCGCCAGTCGTGATACCCATTGTGCACAGGTAGTGCCTCCCTCCGATGCGGATACCGCTATAACCGGCCTGCCGGAAAGTTGAAAATACGTATTAATAAAAGACGGGACAAGGCCTCCTGATTTTTTAGTCCCGTCATCGATGCCCTCCGGATTATTTTCCCGGTACCCAAAGGGTTCCTCCACCGGATACAGACGGGAAGGATCGCTGATCGCCCGGAATTCAAAGCCCGCTTCCGGGATACAAGAGATTGTTTCCGGCAAATCCCCCCTTCCTGCCATATTGGATTGTCCCATAAAAATAAATAAATCTGCCTGGTTTATCGTTTTTTCCACCTTCTGCCCCTCTTTTTCCCTATTTATGGATATCAGCTGTTTACGCGGACCGGCGTCATCCCATGGGCATAGCGCCGGAAACCTATGATAATAGTAGTAAAATGTAAATACATGTTGTTATGATAATAACACAGAAGAAGGGGCGAAGGGTACAAAAAACTCAAACTTCGCAGTTGCCGCTTTCCCCGTCTTCCACATCTATACGCTCGATCTTAAATATAACAGGCCGCGTTCCGTCATTGCAGCAGGCGATCATCATTTTCTCATCGTTTGTCCAGCCCTTCATAATGGAACCGCCCTGCAGAGCCGCGTATACATAGCGGCTGATCGCATCCCATGCCTCCGAACAGAATTTTCCGTCCAGCATATGCCAAAAGTCGTCCCGCTCCCCGTTCCTTTCCAATAGAAACTCCTGACCCACTTCAAAACAGGGACAGGGGCCTGAGCCGGGATCCGCCAGATACTCCTTTTGTAAATCCGTAAAACATTCTTTCCGCAATACCGTAATTTTACACTTATGTTCCATTTCCATACCTCTTCTTTCTTTGATTACCGCGGGCAATGAGCCAAACGAACGAGCCGGGGCGTTCATGGCGTTACCAATCTGACAGTTCTTTTATAGCCGTTACTGCCGGACTGCACTCTTTTCGGATCATGCCCTGTCGTGGTAAAATAATGTGACAGCAGTGATTCTATACTTTTTTCAAGGAGGATGCCCATGCTTACCCCACGCTATCTGTTTCAAGATGATTTCAGCCAGTTTTATGAATACTTTCTCTCCCAGCCCCATGAAAAAAGATCCTTTTCCAGGGGCAGCCTGTTGTGGGAACCGGATGAACCTTTCCGAAGGATCCATTATATCGTATCCGGCATATCCAGGACCTATGTGGAGCATGAAAACGGGCATCGGAAAATCGTTTCCTTCCATGGCGGCGGCACTGTTTTTCCAGGATATCATAACCAGGATTACAAAATCGAGAAGTCTATAATCACCCAGGCCCTGTCCGATATGGAGGTACTGGAATTCACAAAGGCAGATTTCTGCCGTATGTTTGAAAGCAATAAACTTCTGAATGCCCGGCTTGTAGAGTGGTTTTCCATGTATGTCAACCTTCTGCTCTATGAAACGGCCCACCAGGAATATAACAGTTCCTTTATTAAGCTGTGCAACCTGCTGTATCTCCTCCTGACAAATGCGGGCGGCAGCCAAAGCAGCATCATTGACATTACCCAGGAGGATCTTTCTGACATCCTCGGCATCAGCCGCGTCAACCTCACCAGAAGCCTTGCCCGCCTTCGGGAGGAGCATATCATCCGCACCCGCCGGAAACGGATCACCGTAACTGACCCACCCGCCCTGGCGCGTTATTGTTCGCTGGAAACCCTCTGATTCCGGGTATTTCCCGGGATGCAATCCCCCTTCTTTTCTAATCTTACCGCAGCTGCCGGTTTTTATCTGCTAAAAATGATACATAACGGAAACATTTGCGAATTATCTCAACCGTTACGTACCTCTGCGTCAAAACGCAAAGGGCCGGCCGTACTGTTACGTCAAAACTTTACGAAATCCCTGTCAAACTTGACATTTTACCGGGGCGAAATCCCCGGTCTTTTTCTGTAGACTAAGGTACATAGAGAAAAGCAAATACATCACGATCAAAAAAGGAGAACGACTATGCTGCAGGTTAAAAATTTATCAAAAAGCTATAAAACCGGAAACCAGCTTTATCCGGTATTAAAAGATATTTCATTCGAGGTCCAAAAGGGAGAATTCGTAGCGGTTATGGGGCCGTCCGGGAGCGGTAAAACCACGCTGCTCAACTGCATTTCCTGTTTTATCCCCCACGATGACGGACACATATTATTGGGCGATCAGGATATTTCCGGTCTGAAGGAGGAGGAACTGGCAAAGGTGCGCAACGAAAAGCTTGGTTTTGTCTTTCAGGATTTCATGCTGTTAGACGGACTCACTGTCTTTGAAAACATCTGCCTTCCCCAGATTATTGCAGAAAAACCCACGGCACAGATGGAAGCAAAAGCGGGGAACTTCTGCCGTATCTTCGGAATTGATAAAATCAAGAACAAATATCCCGCCATGATTTCCGGCGGGGAAAAACAACGTACTGCCGTGGCAAGAGCACTGATGAACCAGCCCTATGTCATCCTTGCCGACGAACCCACGGGAAACCTGGACAGTAAATCCTGCCGGGCTGTAATCGACTCCTTTCTCCAGGCAAAAAAGGAACTGGAAGCCACTGTCTTTATGGTTACCCATGACAGCTTTGCCGCCTCCTTCTGCGACAGGGTAATTGTTCTCAAGGACGGGTATATCTACCGGGAACTGAAACGGAGCCAGTCAAGACGGGAATTTATGGACGTATTGCTCGATACGATACGGGAACTGGGAGAGGATGATGAAAATGAATAAAATAATGGCAAAGCTGCAGAAAAACAATAAAGGCCAGTACACGCTTCTGGGAATCTGTATCTTCCTGTCCGTACTTCTGGTATCCGCCTTCTCTTTCCTGTATTTTTCGCCGACGGTACAGGATCTTCTGCCCCAGGGCGGCGATACCAGAAAGCTTTCATGGCTGCTCTTTTTCGTAACAGCCGCCGGCTGTACCATCTTTACGGTATACGGCGCTGATTTATTCTTTCGAAACAAGAGCAGGGAATTCGGTGTTTTCCTCGCCCTGGGTGCACAGAAAAAAAAGCTGGAAGCCCAGCTGTTCAGGGAGGTTTCCCTGCTGCTGCTGAAAGTCGTGTTTTTGGGTATTCTGGCTGCCATACCGGTTTCCTGGCTGATTTGGAAAGCTTTTTCCGGGCTTCTCATCGGGGCGGATGGGCTGCAGTACCGTTTCACCCCGCTGGGAGCGGCTGCCGGACTTCTTTTCACCCTGCTACTGATTCTCTGCATTGGCTCTGCGGGTATCCGTTTTGTAAAACGGACCAATATTATTGATATACTTAATGACCGCCGGAAAACCGAAATGGTGAAGGAAATCAAACCATGGACGGGAAAACTTGGACTTTTCCTCATTGTCGCCGGACTGATTCTGGCAGTTGCCGTACCTGCTGTTTTCACCCGTATTTTTTTGAGGCTTCTGCCTTCCTTCTGGAATCTGACCTGGCTTGTCACCTTGACCGGCCTGTATCTTTTCCTGCTGAGTGCCGTCGCCCATTCCGGCAAAGGCCGAAACCGGGATAAATACTATAAAAACATTATCTCCACGAATCTCATGCGGTTTACGGCCAGACAGACAACCAAAAACATGTGCGTGATAACCCTTTTGATTTTTGTCATCCTGATTTCCGCATTCTGGGGTATCATGTATTATAATTCTGCCTTCACGGGAAGCGATAACGCACCCGTGGACTATTCCATGCATTATCCCGCCGCAGAACCGCAGCTGACAAGGTCTGAGGTGGAATCACTGGCGGATGCCCATGGAGTGGATATCACCTTTTATGAAGAGGCAAAAGCCCTGGAACTCATCATCCGTTATGTGAGCAGGGACATGGATGACAACGGAAAATATTTTGATTACGAATCCGAAAAACTGGCATCTTTTGTTTCCGCCTCGGATTTCACCCGGATTTCCGGCATACCGGTTTCCCTCGCTCCCGGAGAATACCAAACGGTTGTCAGAGACAACTATCAGCGTACCATATGGATAGGCCCCGACTGCCTCCTGGAAATCACCAATCCGGTTACCGGCGCTGCTATAAGTCCCGCCTTTCAGGGCACCGTTGCTTTTGAGAATATGACCCTGATGAGCGAACCCTTTGCGTTTATTCTTTCCGATGAGGATTACCGGGAATTATGTATGGGCCTGGGTGATACGGATATGGATAATATGGTTTTCTTTAATGTCAGAGATGTGTATTCCACTTATGCTTTTGCCGGTGCGCTGCAGGATGCGCTTGTGAAGCATGCCACCTCCCTTTCCGACCATTACGGCAATTATGACGCACACGAGGAAAAGCTTGCGGTTTCCGCCGGAAAAAACTATAGCTATTCCGGATCCATAGGCCTGTTGGAGAATACCGGAAATCCGGTGGATGATTGGAAATATGCCCCGTTTTTCAAAGTCCTGCAAAAACAGGACGCCATGCAGCTGGTAGCCATATATGTGCTTCTTTCCGTTTATGTAGCTATCCTGTCCCTGACAGCCTGCTCGGTTATGAGTTATGTACGAAGTGTGACAATTGCCATAGACAATAAAAATATGTTCGGGGATCTGCAGAAGCTGGGAGCAGGGAAGAATTACGTGAAACGGGTTCTCCGGGCACAGCTGAAACGCCTATATTTCTTTCCGGCTGCCGCAGGGTGTTCCATCGGCCTTCTGTTTTCTTTACTGCTTACGTATTTTAATGATATGAGGCTGGATGTATTCGAAATAAGGATGCTGTTTGTATTGCTTCTGCTGATGGTTTTCATTGCAACGATCATGTATATCATGTATCGGATTTCCCTGAAAAAGGGGGAAATAATTGCTGAAATATAGGTTTCTTCCAAATATATCCCAGCCGCACAAATGACAGTCATAGAAAACACACCCACTGATTATAAAATCAGTTTTAAGACTGAAAATCAGGAAATTACCAGCCCTAACCTGAAAGCCGGTATAACGTATTACAATGTTACCATATCCAGCCGTCTTGTCTTGGATAATACCATATACAGTCATTCACAAGAAATGTACTGGATGAGAATCCGACAGCAAGACCCTGCAACCAGCTTATGGTCTATGTGTGAAGTCCGTACTTTTGACTCACACGGCGGCGCACGGACTTCCATCTGTATAGACTGGTATTATGCTAACAGTACCTTTACGGCACCATCCGGATCTTAAATACAGACTCGGTGCGTAAGCAGGGGAATATATTGGCATCGTGCTTACTAATGAAACAGCCCGGGAACGGCGTTCCCAGGCTGTTTCGTATATATGCGGGTACCATATTTCTCTAGTCGGGTCATTCCGGTCTATCCAATCAGGAAATGTCCCGCAATCCCAATTACACTTCCCAATACCACGGACATGATAACCATAGGAGGAATGGATTTTTTATCCTGGCCGGCCACCATGATAATCATGGGAAGCGCCAGGATAATCCCGATCACCCCGCCCTTCAGCCACCAGGCCATCCCAAACAGCTCCGTGTTCAGAATGATAAAGGGCAGAATGAAATAAAAAACGAAAGCGGAAACCACGGAATAACGGTCCATCTTCCTCTTTATCATTGGCAGGACGTCAACAGCCCCCACAACAATTCCTAACAGACAGGTCAATGCAATCTCTTTCATAGCGCTTTCTCCTTTTGTATGTTTTTTATTTAGACGGGGAAAGGGAGAGATTGTGACAAACTATTTATTTTTTTGCGGGCTGACACGCTGCTATAAGTTATACTTGTACCTATCTTCTATCTGCTCAGACCCTTGCCCTCTGCTCCGAAACTCTGTTACATCAGGCTCCATGAAATATCCGTTACCGTTACGTTTCCTCCAGTAACAAAAAACCCCCAGTTATCCTTAATACTGCATACTCTTACAGACATGGCTGTTCGATCATTGACGTAAATAATACATATATCCTCTTCAATCAGCAGTTTGACTGTCGTTTCATCTGCCGTGTAATCCACCTGTCTCTCAAAGGCCGGTACAAACGGGATATCTCCACCCATACGATGTTGTTCTCCGCCAATATCCCCCCGTGGCCACAAATCGAATACCACACGGCTGTATCCAGGCTCAAACCGAAAGAAATAACCATCATCACAGCCTTTTTCCATATGCAGGCCAATCCCGAAATTTGTTGGACTGTCTTCCCTCTGCCACTGAAATCTTGCTTTCAGCAATCCTTGTCTGGGTAACTTATCAAATATAGCCCATGCCGTATTTTCAGATAAAAAACAAAGTGAGTTTCCTTTTTTTTGTATTCCGTCCTCCGCACATAAAAGAACAGCTTTTTTCTTTTTTCCAAATGCTTCTTCTATCGTGTGCGGTATTCTCTCAGCTAAATCCCCATTTTCCAGTCGATATATTTCATGGACTGCCAGTGTTCCTCCCCATTCCAGATAGTCCTGATCACAGTTTCCATGTCTGGTAGGAATCCATCCAAAGCCATAGCGGTATCTACCGTCTGAAACAGTTTTAATGGCATAAAGACCTCTTGCGTCCAGGAAATCATCATGAGGAAGCTCCCACGGTCCCTGAAGGCTTTTTCCTTTCCTGTAATGCGTTGCAAAACATGTCGTAAAGGTTGAATAGAGTAAATACCACCATTTCCCCTCACGGAACATATCCGGACATTCATGTGTATAATACATTCCCGGTGAGAAAAAAATCTCCCCGGACTGCCAATTCCATAGATCCCCGGACCGACAGAGGGCCACACAGCCGCTTCTGCGGAAGCTCTTCCCCTGCAGCCGGGCTGCCAGCAGCATACAGTACTCACCGGTTTCCTCCTGATAAAAAACAAAAGGATCACGCCAGTCATGGGGTTCGAATTTATCCTCCGGTGCAGGAAATGCTGTTTCATAATGCTTTTCCCAGTTTAACAAGTCTTGGCTCACTGCATGAAGAATATACTGCAGGGGTTTTCCCTCCCGGCAATAATCCGGATTTAACGGATTCTGGCCTGTATAAAATAAATGATAAATCCCGTCATGTCCTTTAATAACAGAACCGGTATAGCAAGCCTGATCCGCATCCTTCTCTTCTCCTGCAGGCAGAACTTCCCCTTCTTCCTTCCAGTGTACAAAATCCCTTGTACTTACCAGATGCCAGGAAGTATGATCTGCCGTAAATGCCGTTTTTCTTTCATCATACAGATAAAAAATATAAAATATCCCCTTATCATAAAATGGGATGGCATCACCAAACCACGCATTTTCCGGCCTGTAAAACAAATTTTCCATTTTCTTCTCCTTTACTCAGGAATTATTTATTCCGAGAAATAAGATGAGGCATTTTCCGCAATGGATGCATCCACTCTGCTGCAGAATTCATCCACGGTAATATCTCCAAGTGCAAGGGAAACCACTTCTTTCCCTATAAGTTCATTCGTTGCCGGATCCAACTCAATATCAAACAGCTTAATGGAACCGGTTGAATTCTGCATATCTTCATATATGGATTTGGTAAGATCCGTTTCATTGGGCAGTGTACCGTTAACAGCAGGTGAAAATGCCAGGCCGCTGATGGCTTCACTGATATTCTTTGCATAGAATTCAATAAAACGTTCTGTTTCCTCATCAAATTTATCCGCTCCAAAAGCGATAGGCATAGTACTGTTGGAAATAAAATTTGATTTACCCACAGGTTCCCCTTCCTCTACCGTAGGCAGAAGGAAGTAGCCTATATTTCCTTTCATATCTTCACTGAGCTGATCATCCTGCATAAAAGGCAAATCCCAGGTTCCGATGTAATACATGGCCACATTGCCGCCCGTAAAGTAATTGGATGCACCAGTATAATCTGTACTGGCAAAACCGGACTGAAAATATTTGGTACCCAGTTCCTGTACAAAAGCAGCCGCTTTCTTTCCGATTTCACTTTCCATTTTTTGTTTTCCCTGTGCCAGGTCATAAAGGAAGTCATTTTCCCCATACCGGTAAGTGATCATAAGGAGATACCGTAGAATTTCCCAATTATCCTTTCCCGATACGGAAATCGGTGTATACCCTGCATTTTTCAGTTTTTCACAAGCTTCCAGGAATTCCGTATGTGTTTTTGGAATAGACACACCGGAATCTTCAAACATTTTCTTATTGTACCAGAATACCTCGATGGAAAAGTCGATAGGCATAGCTACCTGCCTGCCGTCTTTTGTTGTCCCCCATCCTAAAGGCGCCGGAAGAAACACATCTTTTAAACCATATTTATCAAGTGTATTATTCAAATCTACTACGATTCCCTGATCCAGAAGCTTTATAGCATAAGGGTCGGTATCCAGGTTAAACATATCCGGGGCTTCATTGCTTGCCACCAGGGTTTTAATTTTCTGCAGATAAGCAGGTTTATCCGCTATATACTGGATATCCATGGAAAAATTGGGATTCACCTGCTCCTGATACATCTTTACGATGTTTTCCATGCTGATGTAACCGGACTGCTGAGGTGTAATACAGGTAATATATGTCATTTTTTTCTCAGGCTGATCGGTTTCTGCTGCAGCCGGTTGTGTACCTTCCTGCCCTGCGGATTCCTGACGGGTATTTTCCATATTATTTTTAGCTTGTTCGCTTTGCTCCAACCGTTCCGGCTGGGTGGCCGTTTCCTTTCCTCCCGAACCGCCACAGCCTGCCAACGCAGATACTACAGTTGCTGCCGCCACACAAATGGCAATTATCTTATTTCTCTTCTTCATCCTATCTTTCCTCCTTCTTTTTCTATCCAAATTCAAAGTCGTAAGACAGGGCCCTGTTTGTCTCTTTTCGACTCTGATTTTAGTATAATTTCTGTAGTAAAAGAAGTAAACGTGAGTATTTTTGGAAATGTACAAACTTTTTTAGGTAGTATTCCGGGATTTTTTAAAGAACCAAATATTTCTCAAAAAAACAAAAAATATTAAAATACCCCCTTTCTTCCCTCCTTCGTATAATGAAAATATATTATTGCGGACTGCAAGCCCTGCGCTTGCAACAGACCGAAAACAAACAGAAAGGAATATGCTTATGAAAAGTACATTACAAAACAGGAAAGCATGGCTTCTTTTTCTCCTGCCTTCCTTCACTCTTTTTATCTTCACAGTTATTTTTCCTATAATACGTTCCGCCTACTTTGGTTTCTTTGACTGGGATGGCGTTACACCTATGCGATTTACAGGGTTTTCCAATTATAAAAAGCTTTTTTCCGACTTTTATTTCAGGAATGCTTTTTGGAATAATCTTATTTATCTACTGATTAATCTGGTCGGGCAGGTTGGTATTGCTTTACTTCTGGCCCTGCTCCTCACAAAAGTCGGCCGAGGCTGTAATTTTTTTAAAACAGTATATTTTGCTCCTACTATTTTATCCGGGGTAGCTGTTTCCCAGGCATTCCAGAAATTTTATGCCACAGAACCACTTGGAGTATTTAACGCTATATTGAAAGGATTTGGACTGGAAACATATATCACTCCATGGCTAGGTACTGCACAAACCTCATTAGCCAGTGTCGCTATCATTGAATGCTACAAAAATATGGGGCTCTATCTGGTAATCATTTATTCGGGGCTTATGGCCATTCCTCCTGATGTTATAGAATCAGCACGCATGGACGGTGCCAAAGGATTTACGCTTTTTTGGTATATCAAGCTTCCCTACATTAAGGAGGTAATGGCAGTAGCCATTATCATGGCGGTTAACGGGCTGCTCAAGGCCTTTGATATTCCTTTTATAACCACAAATGGAGGCCCTGGCAGCTCCTCTGAGCTTCTGACAACCTATATGTACAAAACGGCTTTCTCCAGCACCCGCTATGGTTACGGCAGCGCCATCGCCGTATTCATTGCACTGGAAAGCATACTTGCAGTTGGTATTCTGCGGAAAATATTTGCGAAACCGGAAGGAGATACCTTATGAGAAAAATAAGAAAAGTATTATTATATGTTTTAATGACTGCTATCCTTGCAGTCCAGATCTACCCTATATTCTGGATTTTTATGACAAGCTTAAAAACAACAGACGAGGTACAGAGTAAAAGTACATTTGCCCTGCCGGCTACATGGAATATACAAAATTATATTCGGGCAGTGGAAACATCCAACCTGGGATTATACTTTAAAAACAGCATTCTTGTATTATTAATTACCATTGCCGCCCTTGTTCTTTTTTCCTCCACAGCTGCCTTTGCTCTGGAAAAAATGAGATTTCGTATAAATCAGGGAATACTCTCCTTTTTTTTACTGGGAATTACCATTCCCATTCATGTTACCCTAATACCTTTGTTTCAAATATATCGTGATACCCATCTGCTTAATACCTACTGGGCACTTATTATACCTCAGATCGGTTTTAATCTTCCTCTGTCCATTTACCTATTTATTACCTTTTACAAATTCGTGCCAGATACTATAATGGAAGCAGCGGCAATAGACGGAGCTTCTGTGTGGCGTATTTTCTCCCATATTATCCTGCCTATGTCCAAAAACTGCATGATTACCGTTGTCACAATGAATACTATTTTTATCTGGAATGAGTTTGTTTTTGCCAATACTTTTATCAGTGATTCTGAACTAAAAACTATACCTATCGGCTTATTTGATTATATCGGTGCCAAGGGTATGGTCGACTGGGGCGCCACATTTTCGGCCATTTCCATTTTCCTGCTGCCTGTTCTGATTGTTTATTTTCTTCTGAATAAAGGCATTATAGCAGGGATGACAACGGGTGCCGTTAAAGAATAAACATTTGCTGTCATATCTGCAAGGAGGAGTTTCTCTATGATTCGGAAAGCATTTCAATCGTTAAGTATGGTTAAAAAGTTTTTACTGCTGTCTGCCATGACATTCATTCTGCCCCTGGGGTTTTTTGTTTATTTTTCATATATGAGCTATAGTAGTACCGTGGATAACAAGCTTTTCCAGATGACAGAAAATGTGCTTTCCCTGATAGAAAAAAACGTGCAGTATACAATTAATGATGTAAGTGATACCGGCAACATCATTATGACCTCCGGTGATGTCCAGGCTGTATTATCAGCAAATTCCGGCGCGGCCGATTATCATCAGCAAATCCTGTCTCATGAAACCGCGGTGGAGGATCTTCTAATCAATCTTACTAATAACAAACAATATATAGGAACGATCCTGCTTGCTAATGCTGATTATTCTCTTGCAAAATACAAAAGCCTGACTTATCGGATCGACAAAGACCCTGTGGATTTAGGCAAAGAACTATGGATGGAGGAAACATTGGAAGCATACGGGCAGGGAAGCTGGTTCCCGAGCGAAGCTACCGCGTATTTTACAGATAACGTACTTATTTACACGAAACTAATCCGCAGCCTGAACCAGCTCCATCCTATAGGTATCCTTCTTATAGGAATTGATAAAAAGGTCTTTGAGGACCTGCTCTCTCCGGTAGAGGAATTAAACAATACCCAGATAATCATCTGGAGAGATGAAGGAATCCTGTATGACAGTGCACCGTATGAAAACGGTGCACTGTCTTCAATGCCCCGTAATGAACTTTTTTCTACGCTTAAGAACGATGGAATCAAAAGGGTATCTCCTGCAGAACGTTATTATGTAAAGAGTATTCTCTGCAAGAATACGAACTGGCATATTACTGCCGTAACACCTTATAATGTGCTCCGAATTGATAAAAGAAACACGCTCTTCCTTTTCATAGGCATTGCTGCTTTGACCTTGCTTGTTGCTCTGTTGTGTTCCTATCTCTTTACAAATAATATTACGGAAACCATAAGGCGGCTGCAGCGTTATGTTGACAATCTAAAGACAGGCCGTCAGGAAAATATCCATTTTAATCCTGCGGATGAAATCGGCAGGATTGGCAATGAATTCATCCGGGTTGTGGAAGAAAACGAAAAGCTTACCACCAATTTATATAAATCTCTGTATAAAGAAAAAGAATCGGAACTTATTGCCCTGCAATCCCAAATCAACCCACATTTTTTATATAATGCGCTGGACTCCATTTTCTGGATGGCCGAAGAGCACAACGCCGATGATATATCCCATATGACCGTAGCACTGTCCAAGATGTTCAAGCTTTCTCTAAATAATGGAGAAAAACTGATTACAATCCGGCAGGAACTGGAAATGGTACAAAGCTATATCACTATCCAGGAAGTCCGTTTTGAAGATCGGATTCATGTCACAACTTCCGTAGAAGAAAGTCTTCTGGATTTGAAAATAGTCAAGTTCATTCTCCAGCCTCTTGTGGAAAATGCAATCAACCATGGGATAGCCCATAAGGATGAAGGCGGAAACATTTTTATACGCATATACCGAGAAGCAAAGGATCTTCTGCTAATTGTGGAAGATAACGGAGTAGGTTTTGAAACCGATGGGGAGACTGTTCCTCTGCATGGATATGCAATCAGAAATATTGATGACAGGCTGAAGCTTTATTACGGTCCGGACTACGGGGTACAAATTACCTCTGTCCCCGGACATGGCACCAAAGCCTTTGTCAAACTGAAAGCAGAAATAACTTAACAGGGAGGAAGTCACGATGTATACTGTTTTTATCGCAGATGACGAAGGTAAAGTAATAAATGGTCTTATAAATCGTATCCAGTGGGACAAACTGGATGCCTGCGTCGTAGGTTACGCAAAAAACGGCAGGGAAGCTGAGGAAAAAATCCTGGAGCTGAAACCTAATATTGTTATTACGGATATATTTATGCCAGGCCAGACAGGACTGCAGTTAATGGAAAAATTGAAAAGAAAATGCGATGCTGTTTATATCATTTTTTCTGCATACAGCGAATTTGAATATGCCAGGGAAGCCCTGCAGATGGATGCGGTGGATTATCTGATAAAACCTGTGAATATCTCCGAAATAGAAGAGGCAATAAAAAAAGCATCCCAAAAATACCGGTATCAGAAAGCTACACACTTTCAAAGCGAAGAAGAATATCTGCTCCAGAATATTCTAAATGGAAATGAAATTCTCCCGGAAGATAATATATTCTGTCAATATGAAAGTTTCTTTATCATCCAGCTAAAACTAACCGGTGTCTCCGGCTCTGTCGATTCCCTTGCGGTGAGAATAGGGGCATGGGCGGTAATGGAGGGGCAGTTATTCCTGTTAAAAGAGAAAACAAAACTGACCCTCATTGTTGCTCAAAGAGATGCGCATATGGTCAATAATGCACGGAAAAGGATTATCCATAATCTGGAGCTGCTGCGTACGGAACTTGAATATTCCTTCTATTGGGGATTAGGCTGTATCGTTGATTCCCCCATGCTGCTTCCCAAGTCGCTTCTCGCCGCAGAAGAAATGCAGGAATACTGTGCCTTCAGTCTCAGTCAGATCGACGGAAGCCCCGGAACAGCCCTGCTTTCTACTTCTGCTCCCGCCCGAATTAAAGAAGCGGAAAATCTGCTTCTTATCGTAGAAGAAGCATCTGAAGTTCAGATTATATTACAACAGATCAAAGAGGACATACAGCTTCAAAATAATAGTGCAAATATTATGAAAGCACAAACAATTGATTTTGTTTACCGGCTGCGAAAACAATTCGAAATGTCCTATGAAGATATATCCGCAGCTTCCCTGGACTGGGACTCTCAAATGATATCCCCGCTTCTGTCCTCTCCAAGTCTGGACTATATGTTTGATATCATTCGTGATTTCGTATTCCGTCTGCGGGACTACTCCGCCTCCCATCGGGATGGTTATAAACAGCGTCATATTGCACGAATTAAGCAATATATTCTGGATAATCTCAGCTGCGGTATCAACTTAAATGATCTCGCCGCTGAAATAAACCGGAATCCTTCTTATATAAGTTACATCTTCAAACAGGAGACCGGTCAGAATCTCTTTGACTTTATTACACAGGAACGAATGAAACGGGCAAAACATCTGCTTAAAAACACAGATCTTAAGGTTTTAGACATTGCCCGTGAATGCGGTTATGAAGATCAAAGCTACTTCAGCCAGGTATTTAAGAAATATACCGGTTCTACAGCCGGCAGCTTTCGCAAAGGAGAGGAATAGCAGCTTGGGGCCGGTGTTAACCAAACTTCTATTTTCTATGCCAGCCCGGTATACGTGAACTGTTTCAGCTCGGCATCCCCTTCCCCGGCCGCAAATATTCCCGGCCGCAGGCTCAGGAAACCATTATAGGCGTTATTGTTCTGGCTTACGGCATTGATGACATAATTCATTTTTTTATAACTTATTCCGTCAGGACTGTAAGAAAAGCTGATATACTGATCATCATTTTTCATCCGCAGCCAGCATTCCGTGAACCCGGTATCCTTTTGTGCAAGCATCCTGCCCAGGCGGTAAATGCGCAGCCTGCCGTCCTTCAGGGAGATCGCATTATAAATTTCCTCATTATACTGCAGGATGATTCCGGCTTCACACCCTTCCCGGCATGTTACATGAACGGTGATCTCATAACTGTGATCGCCGGTAATGATGGTGAGGGGATGGGATTTGCCGATGTTTTCTCCGGTTCCGTCAATCCGTATACCGTCCGGCAGACGATGATATCTGGAAGGATCCGTCTCTCCCCACGCCCGCCAGCCGTTCACACCGTGTGCTGAAAAAACATCGGATTTTCTTAATATGGATAAGCATACTGGTTCCTTTTCCCGGCATTGCCCTTTCTTGCTCTCCAAGCTGTGATTCATAGCATTTTCCACCAGCAGCTGCAGGGAATAGGACAAAAATATTTTCTTGGCGCAGACTGTAACGGAATACGCCGGAAAGTGCGGTGGATAGCAGTTCGATTTTCTTCACAACATAACAGATTCCTATATTTTCAATGTACTCTATCGTGTTGTAAAGAAAATGGGTATTCATCTGGCTCTGCAGGGCAAACAGCATGGCGCTGGTTTTTTCCGCCTCTTCCCCTAATTTTTCCATATGCGTCATCAGGCTGTATACAAAGGTATTCAGGCTCCGGATCACAGGATAATCTGTAAAACAGAAGGCCGGGCCAGATCGAGAGCCATCCAAAGGCTTTCACATCATAAAGATTTCTCTCCGCGGATGGTGTTACCACAGCGAGCGTCCAGCCGTTGCTACCGATATGTCAGGCGTTAATGGCGTATCCTGCTTTCACCACGGGAAAAGTTCTGTTAAACGCACAAAAACTCCGGCTCATACCAGAGTTTTTGTACATATATATTTTCTAAAGATTTCTTGTAGTACTCTCCTTTTGTTACATAATGGCAATCTTTATCAAAGATTATTCTCTTTTAAGTAGATTGAAAAACTCTTCTGGTTCAGCTATCGCTATATCCCCTGATAAGTAATCTTTTTTGTTTCTCGTTATAATATACGATACTTCTATATTCTGAGCCGTAAAATATTGTACAGCATCTTCAAAATCGTTCCAACCAGATTTAAGAGCTGTCAAAATTTCTGCTTCTGTCACTCCTGCAACGGAAACAATTTGTAACAGCTTTTCCACCAAAGAACAAACTTTATTCTTATCTCTTATAGCTTTATATGCAAGATAGTATATATCAGTAATCGCAGATGCTGAAACATAGCCTTCTATAACTTTAGTAGCCGAAAGGTCAATTACTCTGGCTGACATTTCGCAAAATGGTTGTCTGTTTAATAATAAATCTAATATTATATTAGTATCAAACATTACTTTCATATTTATTCAGACGCTCCTCTTTAATTTGCTCGATAGTAATATCAGAAATCGGAATACTACCAATTAAAGATTGTGTAATATCAGACAGACCGGTAACAGTCATGCTTTCCAGAATCATCTCTTTCTGGTTATCATCGACTGGCAACACAATAATCTCTAATTTTCTATTCATTAATGTATCTGGAAGTTGTACAATTTTCATTAGGCTACTTGCATCAACAATTTTTCTCACAAATTCCATATGGGACCTCCTTTTTTCTGTAAAAGATTCCGTTCATGACTATAGTATAATAGATCACTTTTTATTATGCAATCCTTGGTGTTTTTATTTTATGCACCACCTAGTACTACAGCGAACTCCTTAAGTGGCATGTTTCCCCCTTTTTTGGTATAATAAAGAAAAAGAGGCGATCCTATGATGAATCCTACGTTGTTCGATCCTATTGCATTAGAGGCCTGGTATTCCGATGAAAATAATGATTTTTTACTCCAAACAGAACTGGAAAACTATCTTCAGAATTATTTTTCCTGCTTTTCCCAGCAGCCACAACGAAGGTGGTTCCAAACCTTTATACAAGGACTTTTGAGCCCGTTGGAACGTAAATCCATTGAGCCAATCGCCCTTCACTTTTCCGGTGAAAAGTATGTCAGGCCCCTGCAGCAGTTCTTTACCCGTTCGCCTTTTGATGAGCAGCCCCTTCTGGATACCTACCAGGAACTTCTGTCCGGGCAGATTGGGGCAGGCTGCGGCATGTTGTCTGTGGATGACACAAGCTTTGTAAAAAAAGGGAAGCATTCTGCCGGTGTAAAGCGGCAGTACTGTGGCTGCCTGGGGAAAACGGAAAACTGCCAGTCCGGAGTGTTCCTTGCCTATGCCGGTGACAAAGGATTTGGGCTTGTGGATTATGAACGCTACCTTCCCAAGGAATGGTTCAGCGAGGATTATTCTAAGCTGCGTGAGCAATGCCATATCCCGGAAGGAAAAACATTTGCTACCAAAAACGAGATAGCCCAGCGCATGCGCAACCAAGTGATTAGGAGTGGCCGGTTCCAGGTCCAGTGGGTAGGGTGTGATGCGGCCTATGGAAATGACCACGTTTTTCTGGATGGTTTGGAGTTGCCGGAAGGGGTATGGTATTTTGCTGCAACCAATGCAAAGGAACAGGTATTCCTGGAGTATCCACAGCAGCTTTTCCCCGAAACGAAAAGGGGACGTCCCCGAAAGCACGCGGTGCTTTCGCATGGCCCAACATCCGTGCGTGATATTGCAGAAGATCCATCCCTGCCATGGGAAACGGTGGTGCTGGCAGAAGGGGCAAAAGGCCCAATCATTGCAGAGCGAAAATTTCTTCGCTGTTTTTCCTGCCGTGCAGACGGAAGCCGGAATTATGTGAGGCCAGGGGATGAAATATGGCTTTATCTGAGGAAATATGCAGATGATGAAACAAAATATTTTGTCTGCAATGCCCCCGCAGACCTCCCGGTAGAAGAACTGGACTGGGCGGCAACGTTAAGGTGGCCAATCGAGCAGTGTTTTGAGGAATGCAAAAGCAATCTTGGGATGGCAGATTATGAATGCCGCAGCTACCAAGTCTGGGTGCGCCATAAGCTGTTTGTAATGATAACCCATTTGTTTACCACTCAGATACGGGAAATGTTTAAAAAAAAGCAATCCCATTGACAATGCCGATGGGTATCTGGGCAGGATTACCCAGGAGCAGGGGCTTATCCCTCCCAGGGACAAGATTTCCGGGCCTGTTTATTCCTATGAGTATGGCCTCTCTTCCCTGATCTTTTCCCTTTGTACTAATATCCATAAAGGCCTGCGGCGCACGTTCGTTGTTAATGGCGATCTGGTCATGTGCGCTTCTGTCCTGACATTTATTTATGGCTTTTGCTCGCAGGATCTGTTTCTCCACTCATGGCTCTCACTGCGTTTCCCTGGCCTTGTAATCCCTGAGGTACTTTCTGCGCAGCAGGAAAGCGGGGTGCAGCGCGGCTTCCTTATGATTTCCGATACCATGGGGAAGCTCTTTGGTGATGACCTTCCCCTGGTAAAAGCTTCTTTTTCCCAGGGTACACTTTTCGGCGCCAACCGCCGCTTATACTGCTGCGAGTTGCCCAATTCCGTATCGGGGCTGGTTCTTAAATACTCTTTAAACTGGAGGCACGACTTATGGCAAAAATAAACCACACCATCCTTGAATACCAGGAACCCCTTTCTTGCGCAGGACTGCCCCTGGGTACACAGCCTCCCAGGGCCGTCCTCCGGCGTTTTGTACGCTTTTTCCGTTCCGTGGACGACAGCCGCCTGGACGGCATGGTTGAATATCCTCTGGTGGAAATCCTCCTGCTTGTTTTCCTGGCTGTCCTGGCCAATGCCTCTACATGGGCTGACATTGCGCATTTCGCGGAAAGCAAAAAAAGGTGGCTGAAAAAGTTTGTTCCTTTAAAGAATGGCGTGCCTTCGCATGATACATTCCGAAGGGTCTTTTCCCTGATTGATCCCCTCTCCCTCCAGCAGGCCACTGTGTCCTTCCTGATGGAAAACATGGCAGCACTGCGCCGCTGCCTTTCCCTTCCCACAGACGGCTACCGGCTTATCTGTGTGGATGGGAAGGAGGAAAAAGGGACTGGCAGGAAATACGGGACAGCAGAAGTGGTCCGCAACCTCCAGACCCTCCATGTCTATGATGCAACCCACTCTGTCTGCCTGTTCTCCCAGCCCATTGATTCCAAGACCAATGAAATCCCCGATGCCCGGGAAATCGCTTCCACCTTTTCCAGCATCCATGTGCCCGGCGGCGCCGTTTACCTTCCTTCCAGTATAAGCAGCTCAAGGGCAGGTTCAAGATCCTTTTTCTTCCACCGGCAGTTCATATATATCTGATAATGTGATTAGACGAAGTCCCTCTGTCTCCGCCATTTTCCTTAAGGAAGCAGTAAAACCTGATTTGGAGAAGAAATAATAATAACGCCGGCCGAAGTGTCCCATAGCCTGTGCATAATCCTCCATCAAATGCCACTCTTCCTCTCCGACAAGGCCGTCACGGAATTTACAGGTTCCAATGATTCCGCTGTCATCATCAGCCGCTGTTACTACAATATCTATTTGCGCCTGTTTATGTGTTTTGGGATGTCCTCCCCACCATTGCCCTATATTGCCTATAGGAAAAGGAAGGTTATCCTCATAGTACAGAAGATAATCCCTGCACATTTTTTCAAATATCAATCCCATATAATCGGAAAGGCGTTTTTCTATCAGTAAGGGATATGATTTATCTATTCTTCCGGATAAGATGGCCGACATATTTTTAGGAAGAAAGGTAAACCAGAAACGGAAAAACGGATCCTCAATCAGGTAAACCGGCCGTTTGCTGTTTGGCTCCGTCACAGGTGTCTCCCTTCTTATAATTCCAAGTGTTATCAGATTGGCAATATACCTGGAACACAGGCCGGTATCCGTACCCACCGTTGATGCTATTTCAGAAAGTTTTGTTTTCCCGGAGGCAATTGCGGTAATTACCGCATTATAGACAGCCGGCTCACGAAGCTCCTGCTTCAGAAGATTGGAGGGTTCTTCAAACAATGCCGCATTTCTGTCAAAAAGGTTTTCAAGGAGGTTTTCCTTTACTGTCTTTTCCGGATCAAATTGCTCCAGATACATGGGAATGCCCCCTGTAACCCCGTACATAATTGCTTTATCCTCATAGGAATACGCAGGGAACCATTTTCCGGTATCCAGATAATCAAAGGGCAAAACTTTAAATTGTGCCGTTCTGCGGCCATAAAGAGGACTCTGATACCCCAATACCTGATTTTCCATAAAGCTCATGGATGAGCCGCAGAGAATAACAAACAACCTTGTATTCTTAAATTGATGGTCCAGATAATTCTGCAATAAAGAGGAGATCCCTTTCTCAGCCTGAGCAAGATACGGATATTCATCAATTACAAGGATCAGACGTTCCGATTCTGCCATTTCCGAAAGTCTGGTAAAGGCATCGGTAAAACTGCGGTAACTCATCCTCGCCGCACTTTCCCCTGTGCTTACTTCACAAATTGCATTGGACAATACTTCCAGATTCTGCTGCGCGCTGTTTTCCTGTGCTGCGAAAAAAACAGTCCGTTTATCCTTGCAGAATTCATTGATAAGAGTTGTTTTTCCAACACGCCTGCGGCCATAAATGATAGCCACCTCCAGTTTTTCACTTTTATACATATTGTTCAGTTTTTTTAATTCTTTTTCTCTCCCTACAAACATGCCGGCCTCCTAAATAGTGACTTACGATATACTATATCGTAAGTCACTAAATCATATTTGTCAATATAAATGGAAAATCCATAGGGAAAACGGCGGAAAGGTACGGAAGAAAAAGCCGCTTACCAGATATCCCTGTTCTCCCTCACAAACGCCTGAAACGAGCGTGCTTTCCTTCCGGTAACCTTCTCAAAATCATCCGTAACCGTTTTAGCCATCCCCATCCGGGTCAGCCGGTAGAGCATGTTCATGACTTTGCTGTATTCCTCGTCCAGCCCTCGGATGTGAGTCCAGTAATACAGGGCTTTTCCCGGAGAAACCTCCGAATAGGTGATTTCCCTTCCCAGCTCCTCAGAAAGGATGCGGGCCGCTTCATCGTAATCGATAGCCTCCGGTCCGGTGATCGCATAGGCTTTTCTTTCATGCCCCTCCGGCCCGGATAGGATCATGCCGGATATATCGCCGATATCCCTGGCATCAATAAATCCGGTCAGGGACTTTGCCGCCGGAACGACGATACGGTTGAAATATTTGATTTCAAAGGCATGTACACCGCTGAGATTCTGCATAAAAAAGCCCGGCCGCATAAAGCAGTAAGGCAATCCTGTGCGCATCATGTATTTTTCTATTTTATGGTGGGGAGGCATGGGATTTTTCTCCGCCCCCAGCAAAGATAAAAATACGACAAGACGGATATCCCCCTTCTCTTTCACCGCATCAAGAAACGGGTACAGCGCTTCTGGATCGCCCATCTGAGGGGGCCTCATGAGGAAAATACGGTCCGTTCCTTTCAAAGCGCCGGCAAAGGTTTCCGGGCGCTTAAAATCAAATTCACAGTATTGTACCGCTGTACCGAACAGCTTCGTGACTTTTTCTTTGTTTGTACCGGCGGCTTTCACCGCTTCCCCTGCTTCAAGCAGATATTCCGTCACGTATTTTCCCACATTTCCGGTTGCTCCTGTGACCAGTATGTTACCCATTTTTTCTGTCCTCCTCCTTTTGGATGACGGCATTTGCCTGTGCGAGCAGACGAATCATTTCTCCAAACGCTTCCCTTCCCATATGCTCCTGCAGAAGTGTCATGGTATACAAATACTCGCTGCAGGTGGTATGAACCAACTCCACAGCTTTTGGCTCCGGCACAAGAAGGAAGCTGCGCCTGTCATGAGCCCGCGGTTCCTTACCCAGATAACCCTTTGCCGTCAGGGACTTGACCATAGCTGTGATTACCGGCTTGCTCACCTGGAAAAATTGCGCGGCTTCCACCGACGACAGGGGTTCCTCCGATGTGACCAGCAGTATCAGCAGGCCCATCTCACTGGAGCGGATCGGCAGTTCTTTTTTTACCCGCTGATTCAGGCGGCAGAACAGGGAAACGGTCTCTGCGGCTTCGATTCTGATATCCTGCATGGTAGTACCTCCTTATATAACAGTTAGCCTGACTAACTACTATTGTAGTTAATCAGGCTAACTATGTCAATCTTTTATATTAAGATCCTTTGTAACGGTTCAGACAAGTCTGGACCGTTATTGCATCCGGCCTATGAAATCGCTTCACGATGAGCCGGATTCTTACTGCCGCCACGTTTTCTTACGGCAAACCATCCCTTCTTACAAATAGCTCTCCAGCTTCGTGCACAGCTGTTCCTCTATTTCCGTCAGTTCTTTGCAGAGCTTCTTGGCGGAAGGTTCGGCCTGTCCGTATTCATTCAAATATTTGTTGAGGGATTTAATTCCCATATTGCAGCCGTCCGTAATAAGATCCGCCACCGTCGCATCGCTGTTATCCATTCCCAGTTTCATGTTCGTTTTTAACCAGGACATGCCTTTAGCCATTGGAGACGGGTCTTTTTCCTCTTTATCATAGCGGTTGAGCATAGCGTGGATTTCATTTCCCAATTTTTCATGATGGTTTTTGCTTTCCTGCAGCAGCCGTTTCATCTCGGAATCACTGACCTTTTCCAGAACCTCATCGATGGAGGAGACTGCCATTTTAGTGCCGGAGTCACATTCCTGCAGAAGCTTTACGGTATCTGAATTATCCATAGCTGTTTTACCTCTCTTTTTTTCTTTATTATTTCGAATTTCCGGATTGTTATGCATGGCAAATCAAATATTCGACAAAAACCGGTTGAAAACGAAAGAAGAAGCCCCGGAACTGGTACAGCATTTCTGCCGGAACCCTGATTTACGTTTCCATATAGCGGAAAATAGAAGTGGTTTTATCGCCAATATCGGGGGAGAGGAATATGATATTAATATAAAATTCAAATTTCTCAGTTGCCGAATGGCCTTCCGCCGGCTGTCTGCGAAGTTTGAGTATAGAAGAATTAAAGAAACACCGCAAGAAGTAAACTGGATGATCTGCTGCAGGCAGCAGACGTCAATCATGAAAACCAGGACCGAATAAGAGGAGAAAAGGATGAAGAAACTTATTTTTAAAGGTGCGGCAACCGCACTTATTACCCCCATGACGGAAAAGGGTAAGATTAACTTTCCGGTTTTAGAGCAGCTTCTGGAGCTGCAGATAGAGGGGAAGGCCGATGCGGTGGTTATCGCAGGAACCACAGGGGAAGCCTCCACGCTTTCCGACGAGGAGCATGTGATGCTGGTGGAAAAAGCGGTAAAACAGGTCGGAGGGCGGATCCCCGTAATCGCCGGGGCGGGAAGCAACGATACCGCCCACGCCGTATGGATGTCAAAAGCGTGTGAAAAAGCCGGCGCCGATGCCCTCCTTCATGTAACCCCTTATTATAACAAGGCATCCCAGCAGGGGCTGTACTTACACTTTACGGCCTGTGCACAGGCCACATCACTGCCGATCATCCTCTATAATGTCCCTTCAAGAACCGGCGTAAATATTTGTCCCTCCACTTATAAAAGACTAAGCGGGAACAGCAATATCGCGGCCTGCAAGGAGGCTAGCGGTAATTTATCCCAGATGGCGGAAACCGCCGCTCTCTGTGGGGACGATTTGGTCATTTATTCGGGAAATGACGATCAGATTGGCGCTGCCATGGCTCTTGGCGCGAAAGGAGTGATATCCGTCCTTTCCAACCTCCTGCCGGAGGAAACACATACCATCTGTTCTTCCTTCTTGGAAGGCGACCTAGAAAAAAGTGACAGCCTCCAGCAGAAATACCGGGAACTGACAGAAGCCCTTTTTATGGATGTGAACCCGATACCGGTGAAGCAGGCTATGCGGGCCATGGGGTACGATGTGGGCCAATGCAGGCTTCCCTTATGTGATATGGATTCCGCAAAAACGGAAAAACTTTATGGAGTGCTGAAAAAATACGGACTTCTCGGGCACGCATAAACGGTTATGATATCCGCCGGTTTTCATAAATATGGTTAACAGAAAGTAATTTCATAGATACAGGATAATCCATCCCTTAAGAAGGATCGCTTTACCCGGACTTCCACATCACACTCCGCCACACGGGAAAACAGGAGCCGGGCATAGCCCGCGGAACAGTCGCAGAGGGACAGGGGGACTTCTCCCTTCATTGCCTCCGCGATAGGGCATACACAGTAACTCTTGTTTTCATCTGCCAGTAAGGTTTTCCCGTCATCACTTTTTTGGATAATCCAGCCATACTCTGACTGGAGGAAATCGGTAAATCCTTCCAAATCCCCTGCATACTGTTCCGTAAGCTGATCCATGTTATTGATTCTGTAATGGATAAAAGCACAGCTTTCCAGGCAGGCACGCCTTGTTTCCGGCGGGCAGTTTTCCTCCAGTCCTTTCAACAGGCCCGCCGCCCATTTTGCACAAAATTCCGTATTCATTTATTCCTGTCCTCCTTCCGGTATGTTTCTATTATTATAAGAGCCGGTGCATGAAAAGGAATGGATGATTTGTAATACCGCATGCGCATTTTGGAAAAACTGCTCTCTTACCTGAGAGCTGCGGGCCTGCGAGAGATTAGAAAAAACTGGTAAATACAGCCATCAGGTGAGAGGCACAGCAAGCTCTACTTCCAGCGCACATTCCGTCCGGCCCGTCATGCCTTCTACGGAAATCCTGACACTGCCCGTTTCCCCGGCAGTCCGGATCCAGAAGGAGGAGATGCCCCCGGTGAGAGGGAAGCGTGCCGGCCCTATCAGACTGACGGGGCCTTCCAGCTTCACTTCCACACATTCCTGTATAAAAGGCATCAGGTTACCCCTATTATCAATGGCTTCCACTGTGATTCTGGTGGCGTCATAGGTCTCGCCTCCCGTATAAAGTACCGTATCATCCGGCTTTGCCGTAATTCCGGCCGCATATTTGCCTTCTCCGATTTCACGGCAGCATACGGCCCGGCCGTCCCAAAAGCCCTCCAGTACCAGATTGTTTGCGATATCTCCCCAGCCGCCCGCGGATTTAATCACAGTGGTTACCAGCCCTTTTACATCAAGCCCGTACTTGTGTGCCAGCTTTGCCAGATATTCCAAATCCTCCTGCCGCAGCCCCGTCAGCGTTCCTTCCCGCATCCTCTTTTCCAGATACTCCTGAAACTGCTGTCTGTCCTCCCCGGAAAAACCGGATATCACATCCGCTTCCATCAGATGGACCACCATCACCGGCGGATGCGGCAAATAGGGAAAGTCCTCTTTTTGGGGGTAAAAATCCGCCACCTGCTTTCCATTCTTATAGACTCTGACAAAGTCACAATTGGTCATGATATAAAAAGGAACCATTCCGCCGCCATCTTTTTCACCGCGGCATGCCGCAGTAACAGGCTCCATCACGATCTGCATCGCCGGATTCTTCTGGGAAGCATAGGCATAGGCCGCATATTTGGGATTACGGAACATATCAAATACGCCGTGATAACAGATTTTATCGCCGGATCCGAAGCTGGAGTGGGTATGGTAATCAAAGGCACACCAGCTGATACCTCCCGCCAAATCTTCCCTGCCAAGGCTTTCGTTGATCACCCGCAGATGTCTTAACGCATGCTCTGTCAGGCGCTGCTCCTGATCAAACCGTTTTGTGGGATACATATGCCCATTGCTTTCGGTAACCAGAAGCGGCACTGGCGATTCCAGGCCGGTTGTTTCCTGCTGCGGGCGAAAGACTTCTTCTCCGCCTTCATGGGTGAAATCATTATAGGTGTATACATCCTCCAGCAGCTCACTGCGCTGGATATACCTGGTCCCTCCCGTCTGTCTTCCGGGATCCAGGCTGTGCGCCAGTGCGTTTGTCCGTGTATAGAAGCCATGGTCATCCTGGGATTCATTAATACGCACGCCCCACAATACAATAGACGGCCGGTTATAATCGCGGACAATCATCTCTTCCAGCTCCTTCAGGGAGCGTTCCTTCCAGGCCTCCTCCCCGATATGCTGCCAGCCCGGGATCTCTTCCATAACGAGCAGGCCCATTTCATCACAGGCGTCCAGGAAATGGCGTGACTGGGGATAATGGCTCGTGCGCACCATGTTACAGCCCAGCTCCTCCTTCAAAAGCTGTGCATCCTTCCTCTGCACCCTGCGGGGCATGGCATAACCCGCATAGGGCCAGGACTGATGCCGGTTCAGGCCGATTAGTTTCACCCTCTTTCCATTCAGGAAAAACCCTTCCGGCGTAAAACGCGCAGACCGGAAACCAAACCGTTCCGTGCAGATGTCCCGGTTATCTCCGGCCCTCATCTCTGCCTCCGCCGTATACAGATTGGGATGATCCGGATCCCACAATGCAATTTTCTGTAAATGAGAAAGGGTGATCCGGTATTTTCCGCACCCCTGTCCCAGGGAAAGAGTTTCCGTCTGTTCCCCTATTTTCTCTCCCTGCGGGGAAAACAGCGTAACTGTCACCGTACTCTCACAGGTCTGCCGCGCTGTGATTTCACAGCTGCAGTGCAGCGTTTTCTCTTCCTCCAGCGGATCGGGACAGTCCAGAAAAATCCGTGACAGAAATACCGGATCCGCCGCAGTCAGCCATACCTCCCGGTAAATTCCGCCATAGGTCAGATAGTCCACCACGTTGCCGAAGGGCGGAATGTCCTTTCGTTCCGTGGAATCCACCTTTACGGTAAGCACATTCTCTTCCCCAAACCTTACGGCCGCTGTCAAATCCACCTGAAACGGCGTAAAACCGCCTTCATGTCCGCCGACATGGATTCCATTGCACCACACATCACATGCCGCCATGACCCCTTCAAACTCCAGCAGAACCGTTTTACCCTCCCAATTCTTACTTACCCGGAAAAGCTTCTTATAGCTGCTGATAAACTGGCATTCCGCTTCATCGAAGCAGTTGTATGGAAGGATTTTGTTAGTATGCGGCAAATCCACCCGGGAATACTCCGCCGTATCGGTGGTACCGCACGGATCGGCGGAGGTAAAAGAAGGCTTGTAAAGCCAGCTGTCATTAAACGGGATTCTTTCTTTCAATTTTCCTCCCTTCCCCGCAGACACCGGATAGCAGGCGTCTGCGGTATCGGATAATAGCTTTGGCCGCGGAAATGAACGGCCACATCAGTTTACAGGATTATTTACCGCTGTCCTTCAGGGCGCGGCGTTCTTTGAGTTCTTCCATAATCTGTGCATGCCTTTCCTCCGTCAGGCTGTAGAAGAACATGGGGATCGCCCCGATCATCATGACAATACCCGGAAGGAATGATACGACAAAGTGGAACGCGCCCATAGTCTGTGCAGACTGTGCCACATTGGGCACATAGCCGGTCATGGTCAGAACCGCTGCTACTGCAACGCCTACCAGTGCGGAAGCCACTTTCGTAATCAGGGTACGGGTGGATGTGATCACGCCTTCATTTCTCTGTCCGGTCATCCATTCCCCGTATTCAATGGTATCCGCCGTCATGGAGCTGATTACCACAAAGGATGCCCCCACGCAGAGAATCTGCAGCGCTCCCATTAGAAGCACGAGAGGGATATTTCCGTAACCTACCAGCCAGAATACAGCGCTGATCAACAGGTTGGCGATCATCAGTCCCAGAAGGGTCTTTTTCTTTCCCACCAATTTGGTCAGGAAAGGTGCCGCGGCGGTTCCCACCAGAATACTCGGGAGCGTAATCAGACTCATGAGTGACATCAGTTTTACATCTCCCAGCGTATAGGTGGTGTAATAGTAATTCAATGTCATTTTCATGATAAATGCCAGATTGATGACAAGATTGGTGATCATGATACAGAACAGAGGCTTATTGGTAAACAGGGATTTAAAAGCCAATGCAAAGCTGAATTTTTCCGTAGGGGCCTGCACATGCTCGCGTACCAGGCCAAAGCAGGTCAGATACAGGCTGCAGCCGACCACCGCAAAGATAACCGCCGTCATGAAATAGGCATGGGCGCTGGCTGTTCCGCCGAAGGCTACAAGCAGAATAGGGATGAGCATGTTGCCCACTGTGGTTGCCAGGTTGGTGCCCAGCGTCGCCGTCGTGAAAATCTTTGTCCGTTCCGCCGGATCATTCGTCATCGCCGCCGGCAGGCTCCAGTACGGAATGTCCACACTGGTAAAGGCCATGCCCATCAATATGTAAGTGATTGCCGCGTATACTATATTTCCCATCGTCCCGAAATTGGGGACGGTAAAGTTCAGAACCAGACAGGCCGCCACAACCGCCGGCATACGCAGAAGCCAGCAGCGGTAACGCCCGAACCTGCTTTTGGATCGGTCTGCCATGATACCCATCATCGGGTCATTCACTGCATCCCAGATCCGTGCGAACAGGAAAATACCTGCCATAACGGCCGGATTCATTCCGAATACATCCGTATAAAAAGCAGTGATAAAGCCGCTCCACAGCGCATAAACCGTATTCTGCCCCACACCGCCCAGCGCATGCCCCAGCACTTCCTTTCCGGATGCCATGTTCTTATGCTTTCCCGGTTTGGCCGTTTCTGTACCATACTTGTTTTGGGTCATTGTTTCACTCATAAGATATACCTCTCTTTTTTGTTTACTGCCGGCAGGCACTGTCCGGCTTCCCCGCCTGCCATACCGTTTACTTGAATTCCGGAAGCCAGCTGCCGTGGGCTTCGATCAAATCATCCACGAGACTATGTATTTCATCGATGGTAAGCTCCGCCGCCGTGTGGGGATCCAACAGCGCCGCCTGATAGATACACTCCTTTTTTCCGGTGAGCGCCGCGTCCACCGTCAGCTGCTGCATTCCGATGTTGCTCATATTGAGGGCTGCAAGCTGGTGCGGCAGATTTCCCACATGACAGGGCTGTATGCCCCCCTGTCCCGCCACACAGGTCACTTCCACACAGCAGTCCTTCGGCAGATTTTCAATCAGCCCGTCATTTCTTACATTTCCTGCAAAAGAAAACGGTTTTCCCGTTTCCAGCGCCTCCAGAATATAGGAAGGGTATTCGTGGGTGCGCACATGGGTCAGCTTTTCATCCCCTACCAGCTGCTTTTTCAGCTGCTTCCAATGTTCTATCTGGATTCGGCAGCGGCGCGGATACTCATCCAGCGGGATCTGGTATTTTTCAATCAGCTCCGGATGGTTTTTCCGGATGAAATATGGCATGAATTCCGCATTATGTTCGCTGGATTCCGTGACATAACAGCCAAACTGCTTCATGATCTCAAAACGGACGAGATCATCATGCTTTTCGGGGGTAAATTCATATTCCGGATACAAAAGCTGCGGATAATCCTTCAGCATTTCCCTGGTATAGGGTTTATATACAGGCCCCTTTTCTGCACGCCTTTTGATTTCCGGGTAATAATCCTCCCCATTTCTGGTAATTTCCAGAAGCCAGGCCATGTGGTTGATGCCTGCTATCCGGTATTTCACATGATCCTGGGGCAGGCCCAGCCGGTAAAGCAGCTGCGGCACACATACCTGAACAGAGTGGCAGATTCCCACCGTACGGATGGAGGATGCCCGGAGCATGGCCAGAGTGAGCATAGCCATGGGATTGGTATAGTTTAAAAACAAGGCATCCGGGCAAACCTTTTCCATATCCTTCACAAAATCCAGCATCACAGGAATCGTGCGGAGCGCCCTGAAAATCCCCCCGATTCCTACGGTATCCCCAATCGTCTGCCGCAGGCCGTATTTTTTCGGTATTTCAAAATCCGTTACCGTACAGGGTTCATATCCGCCGACCTGGATCGCGTTGATGACATACCTGGCTCCCCGCAGCGCCTCGCAGCGATCCCTGTATTTCACAATCCTTGCTTTCTGTCCGTTGGAGTTTTTATTGATATTGGAAAGCATCAGGTACGATTCCTCCAGACGCTCCGGATCAATATCATACAGCGCATACTCAAACTCCCGCAAAGGCTCCGTCAGCATACAATCACCCAGCACATTTTTGGCAAACACGGTACTTCCCGCTCCCAAAAAAGTTATTTTGTCCATTCTCTCCTCCTTCTCCCACTATTTGTTTTATCTAATCTGTACATCAAATATAGCATTCCAACGGTGCTTTTTCAGTAACATGAACAGATAGGCAAAAACAGAGTGGTTACCGATTCAGACTTTCTGAACGGTATCCACTCTGTTTTCTAATTTGGAATCTATACTCATTCTTCCTTCCGGTATGCACCGGGCAGCATGCCGTACTTTTCCGTGAACATCCTGTTAAAATGACCTTTATTGGAAAAGCCCAGCTCCCGTATGATGCCATTGACGCTTTTATCCGTATTTTTCAGCTGCTCTGCCGCCCTCTGCAGCCGTATCTGCCGCAGGTTAGCGGAATAGTTTTCCCCGGTCATACGTACCAGGAAACGGTTCAGATAGTCCGGATTAAAGTGGAAAAAAGCGGCAAGAGCGGTCCTGTCCACGTCGGCAAGATGATCTTCCATATATTTCAATATTTCAGCCACCAGATTTTCTTCTATTTCACTGCGGCTCTGGTAGTGGCAGACATAGCTGTGATTTTCCACCAGCAACCCGAACAGACGGACCAGATATCCTTTTATCACCAGATGGTGCCCCGGGAGCTTTTTCTCATCCTCTTCCATAATCTGCTCCAGAAGCGCCTGCACTGGCGCAAAATCTTTCCTGTCAAACAAGATATACTGCTGATCCGTGCGGCCGTACTGGTTTTCCATAAACCCCGCAACCTCGGGATGCGGCGCAAAAAAACGCATCAGTTCCCCCTTCAGAAAGCCGGAGGATAACCCCATAAACAGAACCCGATCCCCCGTATCGGATATTTCATCCCTGTGGATGACATTGGGATTGAGCATACATACCTCACCCGCCTTCATTTCATGGAGCACCCCGTTTATGGACTGTACATATTTTCCCCGGAGCACAAAAATAAGTTCCAGGTAGTCATGCCTGTGGTAAGGCATCTGGTAATGCTTCTCCCCGGGCGTCTGGGGGGACGGCGTCGCCGGATTCATAAAAAAATCTCTTTTTATCGTATTGATATTCTGTTCCGGCAGCATTCCCCGCAAAAAACCCGTTCCGCCATAGCTCTGTACAATATCCACCCGCGATAGATACGCAGAATTTCTGATCAGCCGCTCCAGCCTTTCTTTATCCTCCGGCGCCGCCGTACGATATTCCCTTACCAGCTGCCCCAGTTCCACTGCCGGGGCAAACCAGGTTTCCATATCCATAAACTGCTCCTTTCACGTCCGGGTACCGATTTCCGCCACGCCCGGACTATAACCGCCGGCCTTCCTTAAGCGGAGCCGGCGTCACGGACACAGAAGCGTCCTGTAACACAAAATGCCCTGGAACGGAAGGGCCCTATAACTTGCAAACCCCCCTGTACCATGATATCATAAGGATACTTATGAAAACAGAGGTTATATAATTTATGCGCATTTACAGAATCAGGGATGATATCCTTTTTTGCCTTGTAATCGCTTTTTTGGCCTCCTGGGGAGCAGGCAGACTGGCCGGGCGGGCTGCTGCACTGGCCTATGACAGCTATGCGGAAAGACATCAGATACCGGACGGTGAAATAGGCGGCAGGGCCGATGAAGATTTCTTCCGGGCACAAAGCGTGGACGATATTCTTTCCCACGAAAGGTTCACCCTCGTCTATGATATCATGACGCTCTACGATTATGGAACCGGCTTTTATGAAGATTCCCCCCTGTACTGTCTGAAACTGCCGTCCGGGGAATATGTCGCCGCCTCTGTCTATATTGACTCCGCAGTAAAACTGGAGGATTTCCCGATTCTGGGAGGCGAGTATCTGCTGCCTGTTGGTACGGCCGTTTATGCCGATTTGGCGCAGGATAAAGACTTTATGGCGCAGATAGAAAGCAGGCAGCCGCTGACTGGTACCGACTTTTATATTGATATGTCAGGGAACAGTCCTGTAAAGGAAGAAGAGGATTTCACAAAGCCTGCTGTTTCCGCTGCGCAAGCTATTACCGGAGTTGCCGCTTTTTCACTTTTCCATATGGCCGGGGCAAGGCTTGGTGTATTTCCCTCTTTTTTTATGCCCGGAAACGGAAAGAAAAAAAAATCAGAATGGGAGTAAAAAACGTATGCTCACTGATAGCACTGTTAAAAAAACCGATACGAAATATGTACTGCTGATCGTTTCCATAATTTTGGCACCAATTGCCGTTCTGGCCGCCTGCATGGTGATAAGTTTTACTGTTGAACTTCCTGACAGCATCTTGATTCCCTTAATTTTCGGCCCCTTCCTTTTTGGCTTTTTGCTATATCTCCTTTCCTGCAAGCGTATTAAGAAGCGTAATCTGGCGAAAACCGGGGAACAGCTGTCGGAGCTTGAAAAATCAGGTTTTGTTACAAATATTACCTTTAACGGTTCCTGTAAAGTAATGGTCGATACCACCCAACGTTTGATAGCATTACAGTTTGGCTTAAATCCCTCCTGTTGTTTTGTGCTGCCCGCGGACCGGATTACAAAAGCGTGGGTAAACGACGGGAAAAAAGGACGGTGGTTCCTGGAGGGAAGCCGTGAGGTAAGCTTCCTGTTCCTGGTGGACGGTGTCAAGGTAAAGGTACCTACTTTCTTTTCCAATCAGCGTTATGCGATGAACAGCAAAGAGATTCTGACAGGCATTTCCAAGGCCGACGTCATGGTCGGACTGCTGAACAAAGTCAGGGGGCAGGTACAGTGAAATGAGTTTTTTACAACAAATACAGGCCCGTTTCCGCCCTGATTCCTGCAGCAGCTGCCGATGTCCGATGGAAATGGTGAAAAAACAGCTGTATGCCATGCCGGGAATGAGCGTCGGGCATTTTGCCCCTATGGAGGATGCCGGCTATTTCAAAAAAGCCCTGGTACCGGTAGCGAAGAAAGCAGATATTCCCACAGGTATTTACGCCTGCGGCATCCAGCATTACAGATGTCCCCGGTGCGGACGTACTGTCACAAAGCTGACAACGTTTCTTCCCGTCCGGGATCAGGAGATGGTCGAACAGATTCTTTATTTTAAGAAGGGGGAAATGGATGATTTCCCGTAATGCTTCTGACTTGCCTGAACGGATACCGTTACACGACTGCAGAATCATATTGATGCAGATAGTTGCATATGGCTGACAAACGATAATCATTCAAAGGAGGTTTTTTATGACAAACAACAAATGCCCGGAATGCGGCTGTACTTTGACACCGGAAATGATAAATGCAAACATGTGCTGGGAATGCGGCAAAATAATAGATGAGTCTTTTCTGGATCCGGAAACACTTGAAGAAATAACGGAACAGGCCCATACAATAAATCCTTTCAGTAAAAAAGAAGTTAAGGAACATTGTCTGACCACCGGCTTCACATTTGAAAACAGACAGATTACTGAATATCTGGGTCTTGTGTCCGGGGAAACGGTAATCGGAACCGGTTTTATATCGGATTTTAAAGCCAGTTTCTCGGATTTATTCGGAACGGAATCAAAAGCATATTCAGACCGGCTCAAAGATGCAAAACAGGCCGCATTATATGACATGATAACGGATTCCATCAACAGAGGAGGAAATGCCATTATTGGCATTTCATACAGTTATGTGGCTTTTACCGGAAATATGATCGGTATATCTGTTAATGGTACCTCAGTTAAAATCGAATAAACAGGGGGCTAAAGCTCCCTGTTAAAAAAGGTATGTTCCCTTGTCCGTATTCCCCTACAGGGTAACCCCATCCGGCTTCAGCTGGTAATATTCCCTTACCTTCCTCTCCACTTCCGCCATGGTTTCCGGATGCTCCTTCAGGAATACCCTGGCGGCATCACGTCCCTGGGCGATGCGGCGGCCCTGATAGGAATACCAGGAACCGCTTTTTTCCACCACAGCAACAGCCGCCGCCAAATCCAGGATATCCCCTTCCCGGGAAATGCCCGTGCCGTATAGAATGTCGAATTCCGCTTCCTTAAAAGGCGGGGCCACTTTATTTTTTACCACCCTGACACGGGTTCTGTTCCCAATTCTTTCTCCGCCGCTTTTAATCATATCAATCCGCCGGACATCCAAACGGACGGATGCATAAAATTTCAGGGCACGTCCTCCGGTGGTCGTTTCAGGATTGCCGAACAGGATGCCTATTTTTTCCCTCAGCTGGTTAATAAAAACCACAATGCACCGGGATTTGCTCACCACAGGGGTCAGCTTTCGAAGCGCCTGGGACATGAGCCTGGCCTGAAGCCCGATATGACTGTCCCCCATTTCCCCGTCGATTTCCGCTTTGGGCACCAGGGCCGCCACCGAATCAATGATGACAATATCAATGGCCCCGGAACGCACCAGCATTTCCGCGATTTCCAGTGCCTGTTCCCCCGTATCGGGCTGGGAAATGTAAAGCGCATCAATATCCACGCCGATACCTGCGGCATATTTGGGATCCAGCGCATGCTCCGCATCAATGAATGCCGCAATACCGCCTCTTTTCTGGATCTCGGCCGCCATATGCAGAGATACCGTGGTTTTTCCGCTGGACTCCGGCCCGTAGATTTCCACTACCCTGCCCCGGGGTATTCCTCCAAGCCCCAGCGCGATATCCAGGCTCAACGCCCCGGTAGGAACCGCTTCCACCTCTCCGAAGGCGGATGCATCTCCCAGCCGCATGACCGCTCCCCGGCCGAAATCCTTTTCAATCTTCATGACCGCCGCATCCAGTGCTTTTTTCTTATCTTCATCCATACGCTTTTACCTGTCCTGTAGTTTTTTTTTATTGTAGCAGTTCAGCGGTCGTTTCGTAAGCGTTTTCTTATAGTATGATGATAAAGTTTGGTTGTTTTGCCGTATAATATATCCTTTTTATTTGTGCACTTTTTCCAGCGGATTTTATCCTTGCAGCCCTTTTCCCGCCGGCTCATATTCCGTCTCTTTCCCACATAACAATAAAGAGGAGGTAAATGATATGCAGGAAAAACTGAAAAATCTGTTGCTTTGTATTGCTATACCGGTTCTTACCGGCAGCCTGTCCGGTTTTCTGACACGAGGGAGCATGCAGGTATTCCGGCAGCTGAACAAACCGCCCTTAAGCCCGCCGGGAGCCGTATTTCCCATTGTATGGACCATACTGTATATCCTGATGGGTATCGCTTCCTATCTGGTATTCTCCTCCGGAGCCGGACAGGGTGATATCCGGAATGCGCTCTCCGTTTATGGGCTGCAGCTGGCGGTGAATTTTTTCTGGCCGCTGTTTTTCTTTAATCTGGGCTGGTATTTCTTCTCTTTCGTATGGCTTGTGCTGCTTTGGCTCCTTATCCTTATCACAATCCGCTTGTTTTACCATATCTCCAGGCCGGCGGCGTATCTGTTGCTGCCGTATTTGCTCTGGGTTACCTTTGCAGGGTACCTGAATCTCGGCATTGCCATCCTGAATTAAAAAGGAAGGAAGAAGCAGGTGCCAGTTCTTCTTCTCCGTATCCAGATGTTACCGTCTATGGCAGACATAAATACGGCTTTCAGCACATATCCTGTAAGAAAAACCGGATATCTGATATGAAAAATGGAGAAAAAATCAAAGGACTGGCCGGACTGCTCTTTCTTTTTGTCCTGGCTTTTCTGGCAGGCCGCTTCCTGGCCCAGGCTGTGGATGCCTTTAGCACATCGGCAGTCCTTCCGGCAGAAGGGAACTGGGGGCTGAGCTTCCGGGACGAAGGAAAGCCGCCTGTTGCTAACGCCACCTTCGAGGAGCTGGCAAAATACAACGCCTTTTACGCGGAAAACACACAGGAAAAGGTGCTCTATCTCACTTTTGACTGCGGCTTTGAAAACGGGAATACCCCTGCCATTCTGGATGCGCTGAAAAAGCACAATGTAAAAGCAACCTTTTTTATTGTAGGGAATTATCTGGAAACCAGTCCGGATCTCGTCAGGCGCATGCTGGACGAAGGACATATCGTGGGGAATCACAGCTATCACCATCCTGACATGTCACAGATGGGAAAAGAAGATTTTACAAAGGAACTGGGAGAACTGGAAACGCTGTATGAACAGACCTTCGGCCAGCCCATGCAGAAATTTTACCGGCCGCCTCAGGGAAAATACAGCGAAAACAATCTACAAATCGCCAAAGATCTGGGATATAAAACCTTTTTCTGGAGCCTGGCTTATGTGGACTGGGACCAGAACCAGCAGCCTACCCACGAAGAAGCTTTTAACAAGCTCCTCAAGAGGGTACATCCCGGCGCTATCATACTGTTACATAATACCTCAAAAACCAATGGGGAAATCCTGGATGAACTTCTTACCAAATGGGAAGAAATGGGCTACAGCTTCCGTTCTCTGACAGAGCTTCCGGGGGTCGGAACCAGCTGACGCGCACTTACTGTCCTGCTGCCGATGAAAGCACAAACCATCCGTAAGGGGAATGGTAACTCCCATCTTCCGGTGTGGGATTCCGATATTCGGAAGCGGCTTTCTTCGGCGCTTTCGAATCCACTTTCACGTTTCACACTTTTTCCTTACTTTTTTCTCAGTTTCCTCACAATTTAATAATAATTCCATCACAATTCCTTTTTATACTACAGCTATAGAAACAAAGAAAACAGATGTAATCATAAAAAGGAGTTGACTATTATGTTTGAATATCAGAATGAGCTTTATGAAAACAGAGACCAGATGTACCATTACAGTGAAATGCCGGAAAACGGACCTACAACGCCCCGCAAACCGGCCGGTCCCGGACGCCCCCGGAAAGGTACCCGTCTCCTGAAAAAAATAGGCGCCATCACCTTAAGTGCAGCGCTGTTCGGCGGAGTGGCTGCCGGATCCTTTCAGGTGGTAAATTATATAACCGGTTACGACACTGCAGCGCAGGATGCCGACGCCTCTTCCGCACAAAGCCCCTCCGCAAGCCTTATGAAAACCGCTTCCCTTTCCGGCACTTCCGATGCGAAAGGCAGCCTGGATGTTTCCGATATCGCAGAAGCCGTCATGCCTTCTATCGTTTCCATAACGAATAAGTCGGTACAGGAGGTGCAGAATTATTTTAATATGTTTGGTTACGGCTACAGCGGGGAAACCGTCCCCCAGGAGACAGAAAGCCGCGGTTCCGGCATCATCATCGGCAAAAATGATTCCGAGCTTCTGATCGTTACCAACTATCATGTCATTGCAGACGCCGATACCCTCTCCGTCGCTTTTGTTGACAACCAGGTCTATGAAGCAAATATGAAAGGCACGGATCCCGATAACGACCTTGCGGTAATCGCTGTTCCGCTGGAAAGCATATCCGCAGACACCATGTCCCAGATCGCCGTCGCTTCCATCGGGGATTCGGATTCCCTGCGTGTGGGTGAACAGGTTGTGGCTATCGGAAACGCGCTGGGCTACGGCCAATCCGTTACCACCGGTATCGTAAGCGCCACAAACCGTACCCTGGGCGGCAGCCAGGAAACAGCTTCCAACGATTCGGCCGGCCAGTCTACCTATATCCAGACCGATGCCGCCATCAATCCCGGCAACAGCGGCGGCGCGCTCGTTAATATGAAAGGCGAAGTCATCGGTATCAATTCCGCCAAATTAGCCAGTACGGAAGTGGAAGGTATGGGTTATGCCATCCCGGTTTCCAGAGTTTCCGATATCATTGAAAAGCTGATGAATGAAACCACCAGAAGCAAGGTAGGCGATGACCAGAAATCCAGCATCGGTATCACCGGAATCACGGTAACGGAATCGGTAACCAGCGTTTACGGAATCCCTTCCGGCGTCTATGTTGCCAGCGTATCGGAAAGCAGCGGCGCACAACTGGCCGGACTCAGGAAAGGGGATGTCATTACTGAATTTGACGGCAAAACCATAACCCAGATACAGGAGCTGACCGATCTTCTTGCGTATTATCCCGCAGGCGAAACCGTAGAGCTTACCATCCAGACCCTGGGCAGCGACAATGCCTACACGGAAAAAACCGTATCCCTCACCTTAGGCCACGCGGAAAGCACCGGATCCCAGGCCGGAGCGGCAGAACTTCCGGGTGCAGGAACCCAGAAGGACATGGGGGCTATCTATTAACAACTCTAACTTCGCAGGTACCAGACGGCCCTCCGCCCGCTGTCGGCGCCCCTCTCCCGGGACGGAAAAGGAATTTTCGCAGGTGCCTGTCAGACCATGGAGATGAGACCAGTCAAATGTGTCAGCCTCATCTGACACATTT
>NZ_QUES01000051.1:0-1899 GCF_003478085.1 Eisenbergiella sp. OF01-20
TGATTGAAAAATAAAAGCTGTTGCGGTGAATGTGAAACCCGCAACAGCTTTTTAAGTGTGAGCGATATTCAAATTTTCTGGTTTAATATTGTCTTTATCTGGCTTTCCGTCAGGAAGTAATTCATCAGAGGGAGCTTTAGCCTTTCGGACAGTTCGTTGATGATGTCACTGGAGGTGGCTGTATTTATATATTTGGTTTCTGCCTTAGTGACCTTGAAATCTTTCATGAAACGAAAAATCTCAGATGTGGAATATCGGTTCTCCAGCACCTTGAACTGGAAGATGCGTTCCAGAAGCACAGCAAGGTAGCAGATTAAGAAATGTCCTTTTATTGTGCTTTCCTTCTGGCAGAATGCCGGTCTTGCGTCCAGATCAGATTTCATGATCTTGAAGGATTCCTCGATCCTCCAAAGATTATGGTATGTGTTGTAGATATCCCGGTCAGCCATCTCGACCTCCGAGGTCACTAACAGGTTGTAGCCGGCAAACGCCAAGTCTTTATCGATAGCATCCTGCCTGATATGCATCTCTGCTTTTTTTCCATCTTTATCCTTGAAGTCTACATATTTCCCGGATTCCCCGTATTCGGACCTCTTTGCCCTGGAAGCGGTCAGTGAGCGGGCTTTTTCAACCAGCCGGTTAATCTCATATCTCTTTTTTGAGGCAAGGGAAGGATTATATGTAAGCAGGCGTTTCTCGCTAAGCTTCACTAGGAATTCCTTTCCTTCGTGTTCCACTTGGTAAGGAAAACTGTCAACGCAGGATTTATAGCGGTACAGAAGCTTTCCCTTTTTGTCTTTCACATCCCTCCAGCCTTCCTCCAAAAGTACCCATGTCTTTTCTGTTTCAGGAAGTCCTTTCACAGACTTGGAAAAAAGGTAGCCATCCCCGTTCTTCTTTGAGGATGCGATATTCTGGGCACAGTTGAGGCCCTTATCAGCGACATGGATGGTCTTCCCGGTGACATTGTTCTGTGATTTCAGGCTGCCTATCACGTCCCGCAGGACAGGCTTTTCAGATTCGTTTCCGGGGTACATCCTCATGCCGATTGGGATCTGGTTGCTGTCAAGCAAAAGGCCAAGGCCGACGATCGGCTCTTTCTTCCCCTCTTTGCTTGGCCCTTTCTTCCGGAAGTCATCTTCCCGGTCAATCTCGAAGTAAAAGTTTGTACAGTCGAAATAGGTTTTGGAAGTATCCAGACCATAAACTTTCCTTGTTTGTACCGTGAATATCTCAACGAATTTCATGTAATCGTTGCCGATAAAAGACAGGCCATCCATAAGTTGGTCATAGGAGTAATGAACCGTGTCATAGAGATTTGGCAGTACCTCATGGAAGGTCCGGTGCTTGCTGCAGGGATTGACCGTCCTGGCATAGATGAGGGATGAAAGCAGCTCGTAAAGATCAAACTGGAAGTCATGTGTAAGTTGGAAATAGTCCACATATTTCTTGATGTGTAGTTTTTCAAGAATAGACTTGCAAGGAAAATACCCGAGATAGAGGACAGGAGAGACATCAGAGATTTTCCTGGAATTCATCTGGGAGCGTTCCTGGTTTAAGGAATCAACCTCCTTTTGGAAATGGGAGATTGGATCATGGATGCCCCTGGCCATCCATGTTTCGACTGAACCGAGGGACATGTAGCATCGGTGTGCAGTACCTTTCTTTTCATGGCTGTAGAAACTCTCATCAATGGAGAGATAGGTACGGCCTTTGAGCTTTGTTTTTTTGAGATAGAATGCCATAAATTTATCCTCCGAAATATAACGCCACTAACGCCATTATTGTAACACAGAAAAATAAATTTTGCAAGTGTTAGAAGCAATAAAAAAAGCCTTATTTCAAGGCGTTTGTGAGGAATATATGTTGTTTTTGCTCCCAAAGAATATGGTGTTAACT
>NZ_QUES01000051.1:1909-40683 GCF_003478085.1 Eisenbergiella sp. OF01-20
TGCTCCCAAAGAATATGGTGTTAACTTCTAAAGACGGGGTTCTTCCCGCTGCCGGCTGCAGGTACCTCCGATACTGTTCACGCCCCCTAAAGCAATAATATACTGGACAAATGAAAAACCTCGTGTTATATTGATGGAGAATCGGCTCCCGCTGATTCCAAATTTACAAAGAAAAGGGTGAAAAGATGCGGAAATAATCTGAATTTGGAACTTTACAGCCAGGGTCTGTCTCTGACTGTTTCATAAACTTTCATGAGCTGCCGTGTTTTCCTTTGACAGGAAAACACCCTCTGTATGTTTATTGCCAAAATTCGGATTGTGAGCATTTATCATTTCTTTTAATCACTGCGGAAAGCTCTTGCTTTCCGGTGTGTTTTTATGGTATATGCAAGGTAATCCACTTCCGGCGGTAAACGGATAGTGGATTTTTTTATTCCCGCAGGCAAGAAACCGGGAAGTTTATCTTTTTAAATCCGCTTATGACAGGGCTCTGTTTGAATAAGGAGATGGTATTATGCTGCAAATCAAAAATTTATCTGTCACACACAAAAAAGACCTCCGGCCCCTGTTGGAGAATTTCAGCTTTTCCCTTAATGCAGGGGACAAAGCAGTGATTATCAGCGAAGAGGGAAACGGGAAATCCACCCTGCTTAAGCTTATTTATGATCCCGGGCTGGTTGAGGGATATGCGGAATATACTGGAGAAATCCTTACCGGAAGCACGCTGCTGGGGTATCTGCCCCAGGAATTTCCCCGGGAATGCAAAGAACAGACTATCTATTCCTATTGTATGGCCGCTCCGGCTTTTTCGGAGGTAAACCCCGGCGACCTGGCAGCCATCGCTGCACGCCTCCGGCTTCCCAAGGATATATTTTATTCTGACCAGCTTTGCGGCACCCTGTCCGGCGGGGAGAAAATAAAGCTGCAGATCGCTGTCCTTCAGATGTATCAGCCGGATATCTATCTGCTGGATGAGCCGTCCAATGATATAGACATCGAAACCTTGGAATGGCTGGAACAGTTTATCAATACCTGCCAAAAACCGGTCCTTTATGTTTCCCACGATGAAACCCTCATTGAGCGTACAGCCAATGTGGTTATCCATCTGGAACAGATTATGCGGAAAACAAAACCCAGGCACACGATTGTAAGGATGCCCTACCGGGAATATATCACAAACCGGGAAGCCGGTTTCCTCCGTCAGGAACAGCAGGCACAAAATGAACGCAGGGAATACCGCAAACAGATGGAGCGGTTCCGCCAAATCCAGCAGAAAGTGGAGACGGATCAAAAAAACATCACCCGTCAGGATCCCCATACCGGACAGCTTCTTAAGAAAAAAATGAAAGCGGTGAAATCCCAGGAATACCGGTTCGAACGGGAAAAAGAAAATATGACAGAAGTACCGGATATGGAAAAAGCAATCTTTGTAAAGATAACTCCTGAAACCAGGATTCCCAACGGAAAAGTAATTCTGGATTATCGACAGGAGCCGCTTAAGGCAGGAGACCATCTTCTGGCTTCATGCGTATGCCTTCGGGTAACCGGCCCGGAAAAAATCGGTATTATAGGACGCAATGGAGCCGGAAAAACCACACTTCTGAAGCAAATCGCATCCGAACTGCTTGTACGTCCGGATATAAAGGCTGCTTATATGCCCCAGGATTATGAGGAACTGTTGAACCCGGTACAAAATCCGGTGGAATTTTTATCTTCACGCGGTGACAAGGAGGAACTGACCGCCATACGGACCTACCTGGGAAGCATGCGCTATACTGCGGATGAAATGGCCCATCCTGTCCGCGAGCTTTCCGGCGGACAGAAAGCCAAGCTTCTGTTCCTGAAAATGAGCCTTGACGGCTGCAATGTCCTAATCCTGGATGAACCCACCCGTAACTTTTCCCCCCTTTCCGGTCCCGTCATAAGACGGGTCCTGAAAGATTTCCAGGGAGCAGTTCTCAGCATATCCCATGACAGGAAATATTTGGAAGATGTGGTGGATACCATATATGAATTGACGGAAAACGGGCTGCATAAGCGTTCCTGATATCGCAGGGATACACGGCCGGATCCTCAAACTTCACAGCCAATCGTATGGTGAAGTCCATGGAGATTCGGTCCGTTGCCCGCGGCGTTTAAACTGGTGCCGCCCGGCGTACATATGTCGTGCCCCACTAGATAAGGCGGGTCCGGGCAAGAAACATTTGTATAGACTCTGCTTTTGCCGCTTCCTTATGCCATTGTTTAAGGAGCATCAGGTCTTCCTCTGAGATAATTCTTTCACGTAAATCCGCAGATAATTCACCCAGTTCCTCCAGCAATTCAAGTACCGCCTCCGCTTTTCCTTCTTTTTTGCCGGCATCACAGCCGGCTTCATATCCATCCTCATAAAATTCCCTGCTCAGGCTCCGCATAACTTTTTCTTCATCATATTCCGTTAAAAGTGCATTCATTGCTTCAGCCCTCCTTTTGCTCAAAAATTCAGCGAGGATCCCATCAGCTATACATTGGTCCATCGCCGCACAGATAGCCGTTTCCGGTTCCATTATCAGCAGATTTCCCCTGACATAGCTTATAAACACTGCGTATTCCCTAAGAAGCCCGCACCGCTTCATTAATTCTGCATTGTGTCCTACATTTATATTTACCATACGGGCGCAGACTTCCAGACAGGCCATATCCTCCCCCTGTATAAATGCATCCGACAGCTTCAGGACCGACGTATCCGCAGCCTCCCTTTCCCCATTATAAAAAATAACATAAACCGGCGCGGGAATCTGCAGGAGCCTGGTGGAGTAAATTACCCGATCGTAAAAAAACTGCTTATACAAATCTGAAAAGTAAAACAGGCCCCGCAGCGGCATATTGGGGTTAAGCGTACTCTGGTGCTCAAACAGCCCCATCCGCCCGTCTAAAAGGAAGGAAATATCATTCTTCATCCCCATATAAATTACGTCGTCAAGTGTGGTGATCTCCAGGGCTTCCGGGTCTGTATAGCATTTTCCGCATAATGCATTATACAATTCTAGCAAGTCCCTCTTCTCTGAAAATAGCAGGCGGAACAGGCGATCCTTGTATTTTTTCTGAGGGATCCGGGTCTGTACGGTATCTTTTGTCTGCATAACAACTGCTCTCCTTGAATGCTATATTTTCCAGGAAACAACCGCTTCAGCAAACAAAATCATAAATAATCAAAAGGGATTCTTATAAGAATAGTATAAAAGAAAGTATAAAACTTAGCAAGATAAAGGAAAGGAATCCGATAAGAATGAAATAAGAAATGTTGTGCAGAAACTATGAAGGAAGCGAATGCTTCCTGAAAGTAAGTACATTTTTACACACTTCTGCCTTCCTGTCAACAGTAACAAACAACTACCGGAGATATATCGTAACAGTTCAGCCGGCCCTTTGCGCCCTGCGGCATCCCCTCCTGATCCCCTCCCGGCTATTCCCTGGGGGCGGCCAAACGGTTACAATATAGAAAAAATGCAGGCGGCAGATCCTGCATTTTTTTCTACACCTTATTCTTTCAGTCAGCCTTAATCCTGCTGCCAGTATCCCTGTACTTCTACAGGACCAAGCAGGCCGCTCCCCTCCACCGGCATCGTGGCGGAAAAGGAATCCCTGAATTTATGCACAAGTGTATTGGCAACATACACGGTAAGGCGGTTGACACCTTTGCGTACATTCCTCAGGGTACAGCAATAGGGCGGCGCTATCCGGACGGAGGATTTCTCTTCATTCAGCCAGATTTCCATGGTTTCGTACACGGTACCAAAATCAATCTCCAGCAGTTCCCCATCTGTCTGCGGGTTCCAGATAAACTCTTTTTCATAACGTATGGTACCGGAAAAATCCTCTGTCGCTTCCTCCGCGGTAATATTACGGAGTTTCCCGGGTTTTCCGTCACAGAAAAACACTTTTTCATCATACCGGCGCAGGGATATCATCCAGTCTCCATCCAGCTGGATCCGTTTTCCCTCCCTCTTCTCCTTCGGCTTCGGCAGACCTGCCTCCTCTATCCCAAACATAAGCATACCGGCCTGGCCGGGTGCAAGCGTTATCTCGATTTCCCCTTTTTCATTTCTATACGCCGGTTCCAGGATATTGTCAAATGCCTGGTACCAAAATGCCTGATATCCTTCCCGCTCCCGCACTGCTGCAAAGGTATGGATTCCGACTGCAGGGTCCTCATTGAAAAACATATAATATTCCCCGGCTGGCTGGCTGTAATGATAATACCGCAGCCCGTGCGCAGGGCCGCAGCAGCGGACATCCCGATGGATATATGTATCCAGCTTCTCCAGCAGTTTTTCCGGATTGTTCCCGGCAGATACCATATTCCCTCTGCTATTCTGTTGTCCGTTTTCCTGTTCCCCTGCTTCTATCCATTTTTTTGCATCTCCGCTGTCCGTACTCTCTTTTCCGCCGCTGCCGCTTCCCCTGTCCGTCCAGCCATAGAAGTGCTCCGCCTGTCTCCACCGGCTTTTTACCACTCCGGGGAAGGAACCTGCAAATAAGATCGGCAGTCCGTTTTCGGCAGCATCTGCAATCCATGCCATCAGTTCCTCCGGTATCCATTCACAGTCCGGGACCACCAGTACCCGGAATTCTCCGCTTCCCGCCTTCAGTCTGCCGCCTGCGGTTTCAGAACCTTCCAGAATCCCGATGGGGATCACCTCGTAATCCAACTGGTTTTCAGCCAGGAACATGCCAATCTCTTCAAAGGGTTGATACGCTCCCATCCATTCCATTTCCGCCGTATAAAGAAGGGCGATATCCGCCACATGTTGTCCGCCGTTCAGCAGATGGCTCATCCGGTTCATATAATGACACAGACTGGAAAACCAGGGAAACTGCGGATTATTTCCCCATCCGTAAAAATGAGGCGGGCAATCCGGATCCGGGAACGGAGCGGCGGTAAACGCATGAGGCACAAACCAGTTCACTCCCCGTACGAGCATATGGTCTGTCAGCCATTTCATCAGCTTCAGGCCTTCACTCCATCCATAAGCTCCATACACTTCACACATGGTCCTCCCCTTTTTCTTCGGATCCAGATGTCCCAGAGAAGCTCCCATTTTCGCCAGACCATGATGGAAAAAGGTGCCGTTATAGGCCGCCTTTCCCCCGATATGGTAGAAATCCATCTTATCATAGCCCGGACGTATCTGCTGCAGGACTACGTCAATACCCGACATATGCTGCCCCCACAGCGCTTTAAAATAATGTCCCGTTCCCAGCCCCAGCCTGGCATGCGTCCCGTTATCCTCTATTACATGGCCAATATAGGCTACGCCGTGCGCAGCGCACCATTCCCCGATCTGGCCGCAGAAATTCGTTCCGTACAGATCCGTGACCATATTCATGTATTCATATCTGGATTCCCGTGTGATATCCCCCATCCGGTTCCACAAGGCCGCCAGGTGCACCGCAAATCCGTCTCCCCAGTAATCCTTTACCAGACGGGAAAGCTCTTCTCCCCAGGGCAGCCTCATGTCGGGCCGGCCGATCCCCGCATTATGCCCATATTCCCCGACACAATTCCCCAGCTCCGGTTCATCGGAGAAAAAACCGGCAAAGGTATGCCCGAAATCATCCCTGTAATGTTCCAGATGGGGTTCGTAAACGGTATCCAGAAAAAAACGCACGGAGGCCGCATCAATGGTATTCACATATTTTTTCCGTCCGGTCCCGGTAAATGTGCTTTTAATGACGATGATATTCCAGTAGCCCTCCGGGATATCCCAATATACCACTTTTCCCCGCACCCGGTCCGTAATATCCACGGGGTTCCGGATTTCCCCCACCTCTCTGCCTGCTCTTTTGGCAGCGATGACCCCAATCAGTTCCTCTCCCTCCTCAAGGGAAAGAAAAAAGGAAGTCCCATACCGGGGGCCCGCTGCATCAATGGTATAATGATCCAGATAGCGTTTGGCGTAAGGAGAGCCTTCCTGCACAAGTCCGTTGCAATACCCGGATGGGAAATGGACATCATCCAGCACCCAGACACGCATCTTCCGTTTCCGTGCCTCTTCCATGATGATATCCATATCCCTCCACCAGCCGGGACCGGCAAAGTCGGGATGCGGCCTGGATTCCACACAGACCGCCCTGATACCGGAGGAATAAACAGCCTCCATCATTTCCTTCAGCTTCCCGCCCTCTTCCCCATGCAGCCAAAAAAATGGAAGGATATAATTTTCTTCTTCTCCCTGTAATACTTCCTTTAACCTCTGTTCCATCTTTCTCCTCCCGCCATATATCCGTCAGTAATTCTCCCGCAGCCATTTACAGACATCCGGCACGGAATTTTCATGTCCCCCATCAAACAGCACATGGGTATATTGTTCCGGCACTCCCAGCTTTTCATATATTCCATCCAGATATGCAAAAGCCTCCAGACTGCCCTGCAACGGAAAAATAGGATCCTTTTTCCCATTGATGGTCAGCAGCTTTTTCGGTGCGGCCAGGGCCGTAACCTCATGGCTCTCCCCCTCTGCCAGCTGGCCGGGTACATAGTTGCAGATACAGTGATCCATCGCCAGGATACTATATTTATACAGGTTCGGGTATCCCGCCAGCATTACGGCTTCGATCCGTTCATCCAATATGCCCGTATAGCTGCATACCTGTCCGCCGCCGGAGATCCCATAGGCGCCAAAGGTATGGACTGCAAATGCCTCTTCCGCAAAATCCAGCGTTTTCATCGCTTCAAATACCCGCATACCCACCAGGCTCAGGCCGCAGTTTAACAGGCGCGGGGCCAGCATGGAACAGCTCGCGCAGGCATCCGTCCCCTCCGGCGCGTCGCTGCGTTTCGCATCCCCGAAGCCGAACAGCTCAGGGACGAAAACCAGATACCCCATACAGGCCATTTCCATAGCAAGCATTTGCCGGGACGTTTTCTTTCTGTCCGGGCCGGCATTCTCCGTAACGTCTCCGGCAAATGCCCCCCTTGCACCTTTGGGATCATGACCGTTAAGATATAATACAGCCTTCCCGTTTCCGGCATCCGGCCGGAGGGTATAGACACAGAGCGGCAGTTTCTTTATCCGCCCTACCCGGTATTTTTCTATGGTAACAGGCCCCTCCTTCCTGCTCTCCAGAAGTGTAAAATCCAGCGCCTCCTCATACCGGCTCTCCAGCAGATCAATCCGCAGGAAACGCCTGATTTCTGCAAGCCTCCCGGCTTTATACGCTTCCCACTGCTCTTTTCCTGTCCGGGAGGGAGATACAAACTGCGCTCTCCCGTCCTCATACAGCATGTCTAAAAAACCCGAAACCGTAAAATCCGTCATAATCCTTTCCTTTCTTTCATCCCTTTACCGCCCCCACGGTAATCCCCTTTACAAAATACTTCTGCAGGAACGGATATATTAAGAGGATGGGGAGAAGGGTGAGGGCCAATTGTGCCGCCTGCAGGGTTTTTACATTGGACAGTGCATTTTCAATGGCTTCCGCCGCATTGGTCATATCCGAGTTCGATATAAGATTCTGCAGATAGGTCTGCAGCGGGTAGTTCGTGGTCTGATTATTATAAATCTTGCCGTCAAACCAGGAATTCCAATGGTTAAGGAAGCTGAACAAGGTTACTGTGGCAATAACCGGCTTTGACAACGGTATTATCAGTTTAATAAACCGCTGGAAATAAGTGGCGCCGTCCACCATCGCCGCCTCCTCAATCGTGCCCGGCAGCTGTTTCATAAAGTTCATCGTCAATATGATGTTGTAAATAGGAACCGCAGCAGGCAGTACCAGCGCCCATATGGTGTCAAAGAGATTCAGATCCTTTATCAGGATATAGTTGGGCACAAGTCCCCCGTCAAATATCATAACAAAAATCAACAGCCATACATAAATTTTTCTCGCCGGGAATTCACTCTCCTTCTTGGAAAGCGGGTAAGCCATCAATACCGTTATCACCGTATTAATGATAACACCGATAATTACCCTTTCCACAGATATTCCAAAGGCTTGCCAGAAAGCGCTTCTTTTTGCCACCATCTTATAAGAAGCAAAGGTAAACCCTTTCGGCCACAGCCCTACCTGATTTGCGGAAACAGCGGCCTGGTCGCTGAAGGAAACCGCAACAATATGTATGATGGGAAGAAGGCATATGGCTGCAAGTGCCGCGAGGAAAATACCATTGACGAAACGGAACGCATTTTTTTTCAATGCTTTGCTCATTTTTCCTTTCCTCCCTAAAAGATAGTGTAATCACTGTATTTATTCGCCAGCTTATAACTGCTGACAATCAACAGGAAGCTCACTACGGATTTCAGCAGCCCCACGGCGGTACCCAGGCTGTAATTGGCCTCAACCAGGGAAATCCGGTATACAAAGGTGTCGATAATATCAGCCGTTTCATACACGCGGGTACTATACAGGGTGAATACCTGTTCAAATCCGGCATTCAGAATATTTCCCAGGTTCAGGATCATCATAAGCATGACTATGGGCGCAATGCTGGGAAGCGTTATATACAAAATCTGTTTCCATCTGCTGGCCCCGTCTATTTTAGCGGATTCATAAAGCGCTTCATCCACCCCTGTAATGGCCGCAAGATATACCACGGTCCCATAGCCGAAATTCTTCCAGACATCCGTCCCGATAAGAAGGCCCAGGAAAGGCTTTTTATCCCCCATGAAAAAGACAGGATCCACGCCTATACTCCCCAAAAGCTGGTTCACCACGCCGTCCAGGGAAAAGATATCCAGTATCATCCCCGACAGGATAACCCAGGAAATAAAGTAAGGAAGATAAATAATCGTCTGGACACCCTTCTTAAACTTCCTGTTTTTCACTTCGTTCAGAAGAATAGCGACCAGGATAGGAACCGGAAAATTAATCGCTATTTTCAGCACGGCTATTTTCAGCGTATTCCACAAAACCCGCATGGTATCGGGCAGGGAAAACATATACGCAAAGTTTTCCAGACCCACCCAGGGGGAACCGAAAATCCCTTTTCTCGGAATAAAATCTTTAAATGCAATCAAGATTCCGCTGAGTGGGACATATTTAAATAATAAAATCAGCAGGATCCCCGGAAAAAGCATCAAATGCAGCTGCCAGTTTTTTTTCCAGTTAAGCATGCGTATATTTCCCTTATTCATTTTCCTCACCTCAAAATATAATTGGAAACGAAAAGCAGCTACTGCAGTGCTTCTTTGATTTCTTCACCGATCTTTGCCCCGCCTATACTGTTGAAGGTTTCTGCAAAGGTGTCAAAATAATCCACGGGCTGGTCCCCCATGATAATGGATATGTAATCGGTAAGCTTCTGTGTGTTCAGCAGGGACTGTGTCTTGCTCATTGTCTCGGTGGGTGCTCCGGTATAATCACTGTATCTTACATTATCCAGATCCATAACCGGATAGCCTTCCAGATATACCTTCTTCCATGCCCAGGAAAGCTCATCGGAAAGCTCCGTGCTAATTACATTCTGGAAATCGGCATCTTTTCCGTCCACATGCTTTTCACCTGCCGCTATGGCTTCGGTAAAGGTATCTCCCCAATTGATATTTCCTGCCATCTGAAACGGCATGAGGTTGTTGGCCCCTGCCTGGCTGATTTCCGGATCGGAGGCCAGTTCATTGTACTTCTCATAAAATTCGCTGGTTTCGTCGGATAACCAGGGGGCGGCATAGCCATCGCACAGATGGTTCAGCATCACCACCACCGCCTCGGGATTGCTGATCCCTTTTTTGGCATAAATATAACCGTATACATTCAGGTTGACACCCGGCTTATAGGCGGAATACCCCTCTGCCGCCGGCATGGGTACCGCCATCCAGTCCGCCCCGGTATTGGCGACACTGTCCTTCATAACCCCCAGCGGGCTGTAAAAATAACCGATGTAAATACCAATTTGCCCCGATGCGATCAGTTCTTCCTCTTTGCTCTGTTCCTTCACTGCAAATTCATGATCGATAGCTCCTGCCTCATAAAGCTTTGCCATGGCCTCCAGCGGTTTCCTGGCGTCCGGATCCGTACATCCGGCTATAAAGCTTCCGTCCTCCTGTTTTACCCAGTATTCATCCTTGCTGTAAACCTCATAAGCCGCCATGATAAAATCCAGGCCGTTCAGATCCTTATCCAGATATAATCCATAGGTATCATCTTTCCCGTTCCCATCCGGATCCTCTGCCGCAAATTTTTCCGCAATTTCAAAAACCTGTTCCATAGTTTCCGGTTTTTCCAGTCCCAGTGCATCCAGCCAGTCACTGCGGATCCAAAGGATAGGGTAGCTGTCCCCTATGGTATTGGCCACAGGTACGGCCATATATCTGCCATCCTTTAAGGTGGGCGCAAAAAGGGCGTTGTCCTGCTGCCCCGCCACCTCTTTCAGGTTATCCGTAGCCCATTGTGTATAGATATCGGTCATATCCGTGACCATATCGTTCTTAATTAAAGATGCCAGTGTGGTTGCATCCACAATTCCGAAATCCGGGATTTCATCCGACGCCACCGCAAGCTGGAATTTCTCCGTCATGGCATTTGACGCACACAGGATGGAGTTTTCCACTTTTATTCCCATGACATCTTCCCACATCTGATACATCGCGTTATTCTGTGCATCCTGTCCCTCCGGGTAATTGGTCACCACCTCGGCCTTGGCAAAGGTAAGGGTAATTTCCGGGTCATACTTTTTCATTTTATCCGCCTCGCTGTCCGGCCCTTCCACCTTCACATCCTCCTGTGCAGATGTTTTCCCGCAGCCGGCCAGAGATGCCATTAGCATACATAACAACAGTATAAAGGTAATTCTTCTCTTCTTCACTATTTCACCCTCCGTTTTGAATGATAGGTACCCTGCGCATCGGCCGCTGCGCTTGTTATTGTTATGGTATCATAACCTTATTGCAGGGAAAATGGTAAACCCTTTACTTTTCTGCCTTATCTTTACTTTTCATCATCCGGTAATTTTTAGGTGACATTTTTTCCGCCTTATTAAATACTTTAGTAAAATAACCCGGCGTTTCGAAGCCTGCCCTCTGTGCGATTTCATAAATTTTCATATCCGTATCCGCAAGAAGCCCCTTTGCCAGGACCAGCCGGATCTGAACGATGAATTCCGAAATAGGAATCCCTGTCTCCTGATGAAATACCCTTGATAAATAAGACGGATTCATTCTGAATTTCTCGGAAAGTGCCCCCAGGGACAGATCCTTTTCCGGATTTTTGCGGATATAGGCCTGCACTGCCATGACCGCATAATTTTCGGCGCCGTTTTCCTTTTCCGTTTCTTCCTTCCCTAAGAGAAACAGACTTCCGAGTTTCTCCTTTCCCGCGCACGCTTCTTTCATTTTCTTTTTTGTCTGCGCGCCTTCTTCGGGCCTGATCTTCTGCGATAATCCGATGGACATATTCACATCCAGATGATCCAGAAAAAAACTCTGCAGCTCTTCCAATGTCTTCAGGCACACCTTATCCCAATACGTCTCCTCCACCACGGGCTGGAGCCAGACTGCGGTATTGCTTTCGCCTTCTTCAAACAGGACTGTACTGCAGTAATGCCCGAACAGCCGCTCCAGCATTCCGCACAGGCTTTTATGCAGCTCCCGGGCACTCATTCTGGACGCATCCCCTTCGTAACCAATCCATAAAAAATAAATTGCTTTTCCCGGATCAACAGCTGTCGATCCCGTTTCCGTTCCTTTTCTGTAGCGTAATGCAAACCGCTCCATCCACAGGCTGTCCAGCTTGGATATCACATTTCCGATCACCTGGATCAGCTTGTCATCCGATACCGGCTTTAACAGATAATCATCACTGTTGAGGCGGAGAGCCTTGCGGGCGTATTCAAAATCCTGGTAGCCGGTCAAAAAAATAATCCGTGTTTCCGGCCATATCTGTCTGGCACGCTCCGCCATTTCCAGGCCATCCATATCAGGCATCCGGATATCCGTCACAAGGATATCACAGGGATCCTTCACAAGCATCTGCAGTGCAGTGTCTGCAGACGCCGCCGTCTGTACGGTTTTGAGGGGGAGCGCAGAGGCTGTCACCGCATCCTTGATTCCATTGAGAATAATCTCTTCATCATCCACTATCAGTATGCTATACATAACGTTCCCTCCTCTTGGCAATGGAAAAGGATATGCGAAAGACGCAAGCCCCCTGAAGGCCTTCCCTCCCGGAGGAAAGGCCGACATCACTTTTTTCCAGAAGCAGCCCCTGCCGGCAGTCTCCGTTCCTTTTCAGCCGGTTTTGTATATTCCATAATCCGAAATAGGTGTCGGGCATCTTTTCCAGGGATATGGTCTGTCTTATTTTAGCAATGGTTTCCTGTGTGATCACCCCGGAATCATCCGCAACGGAAAACATAATCCGATCCCCTTTTTCCCGTATGCCCACCTCAATCATACAGGGATGTGTGCATTTTTCCATGCCATGCATAATGGAGTTCTCTATCAGAGGCTGAAGGAGGAGGGGCGGAATGGTATAATCCCCCAGACCTTCCTCCGTGTCGATCCGGTAACGCAGCTTTTTCCCAAAGCGCATCTGGTTTAATTTTAAATAGGTATTGATAAATTTCAGTTCGTTGTCAATGGATATGAATTCGCTGGAAGCGAAGGTGAGCACACTGAAATAATCGCCCAGATACATGCATAAATCCCCCACGGCCTCACAATCATCCGACTTCGCCATATGGTATCCCATATAAAGGCTGTTGAATAAAAAGTGCGGATTTATCTGCATCTGCAGCTCCTTGTATTTGGCCTGCTCCACCTGAAGCTGTTTTTCCAGAACCTCCTGTATCAGGTTTTTAACCTTATCGGTCATCCGGTTATATTGGGCAAAAACATAATTAAATTCTTTGGATTCATCCATCTTCAGTTTATAATCATACTTTTCCTGCTCCACCAGCTTCATGGCATGGCTCAGCTTTTCCATGGGGCGGTTTATTATCCGGCGGATTACCATCGTCAGAAATACCGGCATCAGCAATAAGACCACCGAGGCCGCCGCCCACGCCCAATACAGGATATATATCGTCCGGTATGCCACCGCACGGTTCATATATACAATAATTAAAAATTTATTCGCCTTGCTGCCGATTTGATCTATGAGATACCGGTTTCTGCCGATTGTCTGTACCTGCGCTTCGTCCTTTTCCCAATCTATTTTCTGATAGACCTGCAGCCCCGTATCCGAAACGGTTTCCGGCCTTCCCAGCAGCTCCTTTGTCTCCGAATCCACAAACAGATAATCATAATTTCCCTCGCTGTCATAACCCTTCAGCGTATACCGGATATCCAGAAGGGAAACCTTGATTCCCACCATGACCTGGTTGCTCCCCCGGGATATGTAATAGAGGGCGTCATCAAAATGGTAAAAGGAAAGTTCCTCCCTTTCATAACCGTTTTTCATGGTCAGGAAAATATCATCCGCTGGTATAATGCTGTAATTCGCGCTCAGGACTTCCCCCGATTTTGGCAGATAGACAAAGACATCGTCAATATACATGCTGATATTCCTGTATTCCTTAATGGTATTGTAAGCCTGCATATAGGCAAGGTAGGAAGGATAGTCCACCTGTCCCTTCCAGTTCCCCGTAAATTCCACTATCGCCTTGTTTCCGCACATCTGGTACATGGACTGCATCACCCGTTCGATATCTGCATTAATTATGGCTGAATAATATTTTACCTTATCCGTCTGGTTATTGATCGTTTCTTTCGTCAGATGCTTGCTGACGATCACCAGTCCCCCGAGAACCAGGGCCGTAAAAGGTATCCAGATAACCAGAATGCTCAGTACCAGCCTGCCCAGCAGCGATTTTCTTGCGTCATAAAACCATTTCATTATAATAACTCCCCCTGTCCGTTTTCCGCGCGGACCCTGAACATGCACCCCATGGTGCTTTTAAAACATAACTGTATTATTATATAACATAAAAGATAGCATTGGATATGTTGAGTAAAAACTAGTATAATATATTTAAAGTACTGTTAACATTAGGATAGGGAGGAGTAAATTAATGAGTATTCAATCCGATGTGGAGATGTTGTCTATTCAAGCCCTGGAAAATTATGCGAAGCTTCATGGATTATCAGAAAAAGAAGCCTCTGATTTATTTTATCAGCATCAGGTATTTGAGAAAATAATTTTACAGCATGAATATCTGCACCAACTGGATTTTAGCGAGACAGCTAAGTATGTTGAAGAAATCATTGGCACTAAACTCTCTGACTTAATTTTATACCATGGTTCAAACATTGCATTTGATGAAATTGACTTATCCAAGTCACTCAACCGCAGAGACTTCGGGCGCGGTTTTTATTGCACTGTTCTTGAAAGCCAGGCAAAGGATTGGGCTCATCGATTATATATACGAAGTTTTTTAGGCGGCGAATATATCTATCAGTATATATTCCATCAAGCGGATGATCTTAAAATAAAACGCTTTACTGCATTAAATTCTGAATGGTTGGACTTTATCAAAAAAAACAGAGTTAAAGGCGGTATTCAACATACTTATGATGTAGTAATAGGCCCTGTTGCCGATGATAGCACAATGGAAACTATACAATTATATATCTCCGGTATTTTAAGGCCAAATGAAGCCGTGGATCGGCTGCGTTATCATAAAGTAAATAATCAAGTGTCTTTCCATACTCCAAAGGCATTGAAACATTTGACATTTGAAGCTTGTAAGGAGGTTAAACATGATTGAAGGAAAATATTTCTATAACGGAAATGATATAACTATAAATATATGTATCCAGATACGGGATGTTATTAACATTATCCAGGAAAATACCGGCATGGCCTTTCCTGATGCAATGGTTTCTTTTTACCATTCAAAAACGTATGAGGCCTTACAAAATACAGAAAATACCCTGTGGGCAGAGTCCGCGGGCTATATTGCAGACAGATTTTTTGATGAACAGAGAAGTAAAAGCCTGTTCTGAAATCCTGTCCATCCCGGTCAAGATTTATCCGGCTTTTCCTGTTATTCTTTTCTGGAAGGAGTAAGACACATGCAACGGGATAAAATAGAACTTACGGCAAAAATGCAGAACTACATCCGGGAACATTGTCTGGACGAAGGCTTTACGATGGATGCCCTGTATAAGGCGGCCGGATATTCCCGAAGGCACGCCTGCCGCGTTTTTAAGGAGCTTATGGATAAAACACCGGAAGAATATGTGCGTGCGGTACAGATGACGGCAAGCGCGGAGTCCCTGATTAAAACAGATGCCAGCATCCTTGCTATCGCCCTGGATGCCGACTACGAAAGCCATGAAGGCTATACAAGGGCCTTTTCCAGGCTTTTCGGCACTACCCCGTCCCGCTACCGTCATGGGCAGATACCCATTCCGCTTTTTACCCAGTATCCCATACAGCATTATTACTCCTATTTACAACAAAAGGAGAACGAAAAAATGGAAAATCAGTCAAATGATCAGCAGTCACACGAAACTATGCCCTCCCTGTGTACGGTTACCGTCGTCCGCAAACCCGCCCGGAAGCTTCTTGTTATGTATGCCCGAAAGGCCCATGATTATTTTTCCTTCTGCGAAGAAAAAAGCTGTGAGTGGGAAGGGTTGTTCAACAGCATTCCCAGCCGGCTGGAAACGGCGTCGCTCATGACTCTGCCGCCGTCACTCCATCCGGAAGGCACCACTGAAACCGCCGCCGGCGTGGAACTGGAGGAATCCGCGGAAATCACCGTGCCGGAAGGCTGTGATCTGTTATCCCTGCCGCCTTGTGATTATCTCTATTTCCAGTCTCCGCCCTACGAAAAGGAGGAGGATTACTGCAAGGCAATCGAGATGGTGTATCAGGCAAGCGGGACATACCGGCCGGAACGCTTTGGCTACGCCTATGCCCCTGAGCTGGCGCCTTCCTTTAACTTCGGTGCGGACACCCTTACCGGGGGATGTATTGCACTGCCGGTTAAAAAGCTGCAGTAAAAGAAACATCGGCCTGTATTATGTACAGCATGGTAAAAGGCGGCCAGTTGACCGGCCGCCTTTTACCATGCTTAAATAAATTAATAAAATATATTGTTTTACCTTATATATTTAATTACAATCTCTTTTTTTATTAATTATTCTTTTTCAATTTCATGTTTAATTTTTCTCTTTTTCATAATTTATTCTTTCTCTTTTTCATATTTAATCTCCATATCAGGAACATATTTTCTGTCCATCTGGTGCCTCGCCTTCCTGTTTTCCACCGTATCAAAAATGATAGAAAAGTCGTAGTCCTCAGGGTACATCTCACTTGCTGCCACCTTCCGCTGCAGACGTTTATAATTGACAAAAAGCTTTCTTTTCTGTATCTGGACGCCCACATCCCCCTTGTCATCCGCAGGGGCGAAAACAATGCCCAGCTTTCTTTGGGGATATACCATGACGCTGTCGCCCATATGAAATTTATCCTTAATGTCCTCTTTTCTTTGATTCCCGGCCTTCTGCCCGTCTTCCCTGGAACGGATACGGGATACTTTTCTTGTTTTGGGATTCTGCCGGGCCTTATCCGGGTTCCCTTGTCCTCGTTCCCCGTCTATTTCTTTTATGATATCCGGCAAAGCCTTTCTTTCCTGTCCGCCGTTCCCATAGGCGGCCTTCCATGCCATTTCCAGTGTCTCTTCCGCCATTCCCAAACGCCTGGCAATATAAAAGGCACAGCTTTCGCCGGACTCTCCCAGTTCCAGCCGGTAAAGCGGTTTCAGGCTTTCCTTATCAAACGCCATCCGGGCGTTCATGACTCCTTCCGCCCGCTCCCCGTATTCTTTCACTTCCGGGTAATGGGTGGTTACCACAAAAAGGCAGCCTCTTGTGCGAAGCTCCTCCAGCACGGCAACCGCAATCCCCATCCCTTCCGCCGGATCGGTTCCGGAGCCCAGTTCATCCAGCAATACCAGACTTTCCTCATCCGTTTTTTCCAGAATCCGTATGATATTTTTGATATGGGCGGAAAAGGTGGAGAGGTTCTCTGCAATACTCTGCCCGTCCCCGATATCACAGAACACGTCGGCATTCATTGCCAGATCCGCTTCTTCACAGGGAATATGAAGCCCGCAGCCCGCCATAACCGATAGCAGCCCCACGGTTTTCAGGGCGACTGTTTTCCCTCCCGTATTGGGTCCGGTTATGATAACTCCTTTTGTCTTTCCCCCGAATTCCATATTCAGAGGGACTGTATTTTCGCTTTTCAGCAGGGGGTGCTTTCCATTTTTTATTTTTACATAGCGCCTTGTGTTCAGCGCCGCTTCCCTGGCGTCCATGCCGGCGCTCAGCTTTCCTTTTGCAAATATATAATCCAGTTCTTCCATGTATTCCAGATTGATGCAGATGGCTTCCCTGTTTTCCTCAACCAGTGCGGATAAGGTGTACAGAATCACCTTTACCTCATTTTCTTCTTCCAGCTCCAGGCGGCTTTGTTCCTCCCGGAGCCTGGAAACCGCAGCCGGTTCAATAAAGAAGGTCGCTCCGGTGGAAGAAGCGTCCACCACCGTACCGGGCACTTTATTTTTATATTCTTTTTTAACAGGAAGGGTAAAATGGCCGTTTCTGGTAGAAACAAAGCTCTCGGAAAAATAGCTCTTTGAGCTGCGCAGTATTGTCTCCAGCCTGGTGCGTATCTGTTCCTGGACCTGTTCTTTTTTCTGCCGTATGCCCCGCAGGGTTTTGCTGGCGTAATCATCAACCCTTCCTCCGCGGATACAGCGTTCAATTTCATCCTGAAGGCAGGAAAGATCCTGAAGGCCCGCTGCAAATCCGGCCAGTCCGGCAGCAAGTTCCCTGCATCGTGTTAAATATCTCACAAGACGGAGGTTCATCACGGCAAACTGCCGGACTTCTTCCAGCTGATCCGGCGTAAGCAGGCCGCCCGCCTGTACCTCCTGCACCGTTTTCCGAATCCCTTCCGTTTCTGAAAAAGGTGGGTTTCCAAAAGCATCCAGAACTTTTCTCGCTTCCGTTGTTTCCCGGACGGCCGCCTCCGCCCTTGCCTGATCCAGAAAGGGATGCAGGTTTTCCAGCCGCTGCCTTGCCGCTTCCGTCATAGCATACGCCTTTAACATTTCCCTGATTTTATTAAATTCCAACATCTCATTTATATCATTCATTTTTGGTTGTTTTCTCCGTTTTATATTCGTATTAGGTTACCCGCTGAGGAAGCTGAACATGCAAAAATCCACAGGGTATCTCTCAGGAACTGCAGCTGCAGTCCCTTACCCTGTGGATTCCCGAACCCGGACCGGACGGCTGCCCGGCGTGTTCTTATTTCATAAGATCTACATCCCGATAAAAAAAGGCATAACCCCGCAAGCAGGATTATGCCGTCTATACAATATCAGTATCTGTAAACGCCGCCTGTTCGGAAATCCATCAGGGCAGACTTACAGAAGGAAAGCCGAAACTGTCTCTGGGCTTCTGCCTGATCGCTATTTGCTTATCTTCCTCACAATGGCTGCAATTAACACAAAAATACCTCTCTTTCTTATCCTTCACTTATAATAACAAGGAGAATGCTGTTTGTCAAAGGTTTTTCTATATCTGGGCAGGATAAAAAAATTTGGTATCACCCTCCGTATCTGACCACACTGCCTTCCGAAAGCTCCTTGGTTGTGTTCACCACGATTTCCGTTTCTTCGTCCACCGCACCTTCTTCTATGGCGACATATTTACTGTTCTTATCCAGAACATTCACATCCACCTGGCTTACCGCCAGCTCTTCTCCCAGAATCCCCTGCTGCCTGCGGAGCACATATATATAATACCGTTCATTCTCCCCATGAAGCGCCTTTGCCGGTATGGTGACCGGATAGCTGTCCGATTGGGCGGATGCCACAAGCGTCCCGCTCTGCCCCACAGTTCCCACACCCTTGGGAAGGTTCACAATCGCTTCATAGCTTCCCGGCGTACTTTCGCTTTCTGCTATGTAATCCACTTGGGCTTCTACAGTTTTTCCCGAATTTCCCAGCTTCAACATTACCGTATCCTCAATATCCACGTATTTTTTTTCTTCTTTTGTCAGAAGCACCCGGAATTTCAGGCTTTCCTCCAAATCCGCCAATACTACGGAGGCACCCTGGGGTATGACCTCGCCGGGGGAAATCTTGATTTTAGTGACAATACCATTATTTTCGCCGAACACCTGGCCTCCATTCTTTTTCAGGCCGGTATATTTTTTAAGGATTTCTTTTCTGTAGGTAATTTCCATCTGATTCATCTCGATTGTCAGATCCGGATCCCCGCCCAGATTGGAATCTTCCACCTTTCGTTTGGCATCCAGCATGGCGTCCAGTTTATCCCAGACACTGTTTTCCTGGGCCTGCTTCGCACTGTCCACAGAATCTTCCAGGCTTTTTTTTGTGCTTTCCCAATTTTCCCATGCGGAATCTTCGCCGGCATAATCCGGTTTTGTTTTTGTATCCACATTTCCTTTTGCCAGCTCGTCCTCAATTTCCTTCAGCCTTTTCTGGACACTCTCCCTTTTTGCGGAAGCTTCCCGCAGTGCTTCCTCCAGCTTTACCCTTTCGGGATCGCTGCCCGTTCCTTTGTCACCGGAACCACTGTCCCCGGAATTCGTACCGGAATCCGTTGCCGGCCCGCCATCCGCATCCCCTCCGGGGGCTTTTTCACCCGATCCGCCGGAATCTGCACTGCCCGCATCATTACCGCTTACATCCCCGTGGCTTTCTTCCGGTTTGCTTTCTTCCGGAGCCGCCTGGCTGCCGCTTTCGTCCGGGCCGGTTCCCTCATCGCCGCCACCGTTCCCATGAGCCGCTATATAATCATCCAGCGCCTTCCTGGCCGCCTCTTCCGCTGTTTTTGCCGCCTCCAGGTCAGAGGACACGCTGATCTGCTGCTTCTGCAAATCCTTCATCCGGCTTTCCCAGTCCGAGTATTCCTGCTTCTTATTGTTCCTGTCCTCATCGGAGGTCTGTTTCGGCTGGTTGTTTAAATGATCATTCAGCTTTTCCTCCGCCTTCTCCACGGAATCCCCCGCCTGGTCTATTTTCCGGTTTTCTTCGGTATCCGTAAGGGCATAATCCTCCAGGGAACGGTTTTGGTTCAGCAGTTCCTTCTGTGCAGCCAGCTCTTTTTGCTGCCGCGCCTGATCATTGCTCAGTTCCAGCTTTTTAATGGCAAGCTCCTGCTCCGCGATCTTTTCCTCCAAATCCTCCTGATCCACATCAAACAGAAGTGTATTGGCGGAAACACTGTCCCCGAGATCCACATAAATCTGATTCACCTTCAGCCCGCTCACCGCATCGACCGCAACCTCCCGTCCTGCCGTCAGATTTCCCGCCGCTTCCACCGTATGCCCCAGCGCTCTTTTTTCCGGAAGCTCTGTCTCCACCTGTGGAAGCGTCGCCCCATAAATTCCTTTGGACACCAGGGTACATACAAACATAACTCCAAAGAATAGGAAAGCTGCAAAAAGGATTTTTTTCTTTTTCCGTATAAATTCCATGATTTTTCTCCTGTTCCATATCTATTCTTTTAATCCGCTCATTGCTATTCCCTGTTCCAGATAATCCTGTCCCAGGAGAAAAATAAAAAGGGCCGGAATCAAGGTAACCACAGATGCTGCAAAAGCAAACCCGGCCTGGCCCAGCCCGATTTCGGGAAGATACAGAGACAGGGGCCAGAGCGCTTTTGTTTTAATAAAAGTCAGCGGCTGTTCTATCATATTCCAGTATTCCAGGAAACCAAGGACAAACGCGGACAGGATAGCCGGGGATCCCAGCGGCAGCCCTACCACAACAAACAGTCTCAGTTCCCCTGCGCCGTCTATCCTTCCCGCCTCCAGAAGCCCCGGATGTACGCTCCTGAACCCCCTGTATATAAGGAATACGGGAAACGTGGAAAAGACAGCCGGAAGGATTACCGACCCCTGTGTGTCCAGCATCCGGAGCTTATCCAGCACCAGATAGGAGGAAAGCATGGTGACCTGGAAGGGCATCAGCATCAGCACGATATACAGCGTAAACAGCATCCTGCGGAAGGGAAATTGATATACGGCAAAGGCCCATGCTGCGGGGACCGCAACCAAAAGCTGTCCGGCCAGAATAAGAAGTACCATTTTTATGGAATTCCAGAAAAGCAGGAAGAACTGGGGGGAATAGAATAACAGCTTCCGGAATGAGGCAAACGTAGGGAACTCCGGAATAAATTCCCAGGAAATAAATCCGCCTCCTCCGAGAAGGGCCGGTTTCAGTGCGCGGGCCAGCTCAAATTCCCCGGTAATGGAACCGGATAAAAGCAGGAATACGGGGGAACAGAGAAAAAGGCCGGTAAGCACAAGCAGCACAGAAGCCAAATACTCTGCAGCAAGCCGCGGAGCCTTTGCCCTTCGCAGCAGATGCCGGATACATCTCTTTTCCCTTTTCCCCTTTATAAATCCCGTCATCGTCATTCTCCTTCATCCCACAGCTTCTGCAGGAGCATAATTGCAGCGAACAGCACCATTCCCATACAAACCGCTGCCGCCGCCATTTTGTCAAAATCCAGCTTGGTAAACCAGTTATTAAACAGGTGCTGGAGAAGATACATGCTTTCATCCGGATACGATCCCGCCACCAGATACGCCTCCCGGAATGCTTTAAAGGTATTCAGGAAAGAAAGGACGGTGATGGTATAAAGCACCGGCTTCAGGTTCGGCATAACAATTTTCAGAAAACATTTCCATTCTCCCGCACCGTCCACCCTCGCTGCTTCCCGTATTTCCTCCGGTATGGAAAGAATGCCGGTCAGCCAAAGCACCACCGTATACCCCAGATTTTTCCATATATAACTGAAAACCAATACCCAGAAAGCAGCATCCGTACCCATATAATCCGTCTGGAAAACTTCCGCGGTTTCTGCAAGGCCTGCGCCGGCCAGCCAAGCGGACAGGCCGGTCAGCGCAAGGTTCAGAAATCCCTGCTTGTCAAATACGAGCTTCCAGATAAGTACTACCGTGGCCGCCGGTACCGCCATAGGAAACAAAAAGGCGGATTTAAGGAACCGGATCCGGGGAAACCGGCTTAAAAAATAGGCGATTATCAGCCCAAGTCCTATCAAAAGCGGCAGGCATACCAGGATAAACCGTATCGTATTTCCTGCTGCCAGCCGGAAGGCCCTTGTCTCAAAGACCATTTTATAGTTCTCAAGGCCTCTGAATTCACCGGTCACCGCCGTAACAAAGGAACGCCTGACCACATCTGCAAAAGGGGCCAATACAAACAGGGTCACTCCCAGGAAACTGGGCATCAGGAAAAAAAGGTACGCATACGTTCTTTTTTTCTTTTTCATTATTCAGACAAATACAGCTGTACCTTCTGTTTTATTTGTGCCACCCCTTCGTCTACGCTCAACTGTCCTTCCAATACGGCAACACCCGCTTCAATAACCGCCTGCTCAATACGGCTGTCGGGAAGATAGGCAGTTTTCAGGGAACGTACGATCTGCTCCAGCCCCTTTTGCTCCTCTTCGTTGGGCCAATATAAGTCCAGAGTGCTGATGCTGCCGTCTTCTTTGCTTATGCCCACGGAACCAAAGGCCTCGTCGCCTTCCATTTCCGTATAGAAAAGGCGTTCAAAACTGGCCACATTTACCGGATACGGATCCTGCTGCATGGACATCACATCATACGACAAAAGCATCTGTACAAATTCCCGGGCCATCTCCGGCTCCGCCGCCCTTGCGGATACCCCAGCTATGGACTGCGCCTGGAATACATCCGACGCCTGCAGGGATACCGGTTTATATACCACCTCTGTCTTTACCCTGGGGACGGAGATTACATTGGTGAAATCCAGGCTAACCTGCCGGGTGGTTCCAATGGCAAGCTGTTCCTGCTGCCTGGTAAGGAAATTCATGATACTCCAGGAAATATCAAGTGCCGTATCGGCTGCGGAGCCGGTACTGTCGCCGCTGCTTCTTACAGAACTTAAAAATTCTTCTTTCTCCGAGTCGGAGATCCCGCTCATTTCATTATCAAAAATCCGTTTGGCCTGTTTGAGGAAATCCCTAACCGCCTCTTCCTCCAGACTTCCATCCTCCTTGCTCCAGGCCGGTTCACAGGCCAATGACAGCATATGCAGCAGGATGTCCGGCTGAAACGCCGACATAAGAGTACCTTCCGGGTTGTTCTCCCGCATTTTTTCCATCGCATCTGCCAGGGATGGCAGATCCGTTATGCCTGATACATATTCTTCGCTCCCCATGATCAAAGGGATTTGGAACCTGGTGGGTATGGCGTATATTTTTCCGTCCTGCTCATACACCCTGGCAATATTATCAAAAAACTCCTCTTTTTCCTCCGCTGCCTCCAAAGTGTCGCTGATATCCGCCAGCATGCCTTTGGCAAGGTAGGAATCGATGGGAAGACCGTCCAGAAGCAGTACATCCGGTCCGTTTCCGGCCATGATCTCCGTATTTAATGCTTTTATGGCATCTTCTGCGGTAAGCCCGTTCTCTCCGGACATACCCACCTCATATTTTACAAATACATCCTGATGCTCCTTCTGATAGGCAGAAACGGCCTGCTGCAGGGTCTGATCCTTTTTAAGGCTGTAAACCTTCAGCTCTTTATCCGGAGTGGAGGGCATGGTTTCGTCATATTCAAAACGGGATACCCCTGTGGCAAAAAGAATCAGGAACACCGGACCGTCCTCCGCGATCATTCCATATTTCCCGATGGAGGGATCCCCCATGGAACAGAGTGTTCCTGCCAGAAGCTGTTCCGGGCTTTCCCCGCTTTTATATTCATACAGACCTTCCTGACACACCAGGTAAAGCGTGTTGTCCTTATCCAGTGCGGCAAGAAACGTGTAGTTACCGCTGGTCCAGTAAACGTCTTTTTCCCCATTATCCGTCAGTCCGCTGACAAACTGGTCAAGCGCTTCCTCCTGTTCCAGCAGCTCCCCCTTCACCAGATCATACCGATAGGCTTTCTGTCTGGTAAAAGCCATCATCTGGGTATCGGAAAAACAGGCGGTTTCCACATCCCCTTCTGTTTCAAAAAGAGCAGTCAGGGATCCATCCTCCTGGTTTATTTCATAGACCGTCCCGCCTTCGCTGGCAAGCAGCCTGTCATCCGGCGTATACCAGCAGTTTGTAAGGATTTCATATTTGTCCAGATCAAAAGGAACCGCAAGCTCACGCTTCTCCCCCTCCGGAGAAATGATCATATAACGGTAATCCATGGTAAACATGTTGGATTCTTCCGTCTGCTCCCCGGTATCCTCTGGTTGGGCTTCTTCCGTACCGGGCTGTTCTGCCTGCTCCGTCTGCCCTTCCGCTTGTTCTTCCTGGGATTGGCTGGATAATTCCAGATCCGCTTGGGCCGCTCCGTCTTTCTCCTCCTGTTGTGCGCCGCCTTCCCCGGCCTCTTCGTTCCCGGACACCGCAATATCATATTCACTGTACATGAGGAAAATAGTTCCATCTTTAGCCATGGCAGCATTCATAAAATAAGCGTCGCCCACCATGCCCGCCCAGTCCTCATACTTTTTTGTCCAGGTCTTCCCCTCATCCTGTGACACGAACGGTCCGTAAGCATAATCAAAAATCTGGAGACTGCCGTCCGCAAGCCGGGTCATTCCTGCATTCCGCATCATATCCTCAGGTCTTCCCACTTCCTCCTCCACATATCTTCCCATGGATTTATCGCCGCTCCCCGCAGTTTCCCCCAAAGAATCCTGCCCGCCTTCCGCTTTCCCGCAGCCGGCAAAAAGCAGGGCCGCGGAAAGAAGCAGCGTAAGTATTTTGTTTCCCGCTGACTTTCTCATAATTTATTGTCCTTTCTTGTTTCTGTTGTTCCTCCATGGTAACGGACAATTCTTTTTAATTTTCCATCAAAACTCTTACAAGTTTCTTACAAAAAAACCATCAGGATTTGTCCTGATGGTTTTTAGCAGCGGGTATTTGGCTTATTTTCTTTTTCTGCGGATACTCCTCACCGCCTGTACTCCGGCTACGGCCAGCCCGGTGAAGAGAAGATATTTTTTTATTTTTTCCAACGCCTCCTCCTTGGTGGCCGGACGGTGGCTGTATGCAAAATCCCGAAAAGGCCTGGAAGGCTTCTCCCCTACCAGATCTTTGTATGTAAGCAGCCGCGTTTCATACGCAGCTGGGTTGTCTTCATGGAAAATAAGCTCCCTGGCCGCCCGGTTCACGCCGTCACCATATTCGTTAAAGCCGCAGGAGGGCGTATAACCCAGATCCATGCCGCCGCAGTTCCCCACAAAGCTGTTCCTGTGATCATGGCCGCAGAATACTGCAAAAATATCCCCTTTTTCCCGAAGGCTTTCGAATTCCCTGGCATTGTTGTCCGGAATGCTTACCGCCTCCTTGAAGCTGCCGCTCTGGCATTTTTCCGTATCCAGCACATAATATTCGTTGGCATGCGTACGGTAGGTACGTATGGACCCTTTTGTCTTTCTGTCGGTTTTCTTCAGAAGCCGGTAATATTCAGGAAGAGGGATGTGCTGGAACACAATTCCCGGTATCAGCCTGCCATGTACCTGCTCAAAGGTATCCCTGGCACCTTTATACCAGAATATCTGCCTGGGATGCATCGTCTGATAACCGCCTCCCGGGGCATCCCCTCTGGTATCCATGAGGTAAACCGCCATTACGGTTTGTGTTTCTTCGTAATTCTGTATCCCGACGGCAAAGGTCCCTTCCTCCGTTCCATGAAGGATTTCCTGCCCCCGGCTGTTCAGCCAGTCCACACAGCCGGGAATCCTCCGGTAAATTTCCATCTGCTCTCCGTTGCTCAGCCCGCTTTGCTCATCATGGTTGCCGAAGGTTACCGCAAAGGGAAGCCCCCTGCTCACCACAGGCTCCAGAATCCTCCGAATCGTTTTTTCCACCTGCTCCGGCTTTTTACGGAAGGCCCTGCTGCAGCCCTTCAGCTGATCCCCGGTAAGTACTACCAAATCCGGTTTTGCTTCATCCATCGCCCTGCGCATTAATGTCAGTGTGTCTTCCGATACCTCAGGTACCTCCTGGATATCCGTAATATGTAATATATGAAAGGTTCCGTCAACTCTAAATTTCATAACTGTTTCCTTCTTTCCCTGGAACTGTCACGGCTTTCCCTGTCTGTGAAAGCTGCCCCGCAGCTTTTACTCATCATAAACGCATATTCTTCTTATTACAATAAAATACATAAAATCTTAAAGAAAGCTTCACTTAGAATTAACATGGTATCTTGACAGTAACAGGAAACGGTGATACATTTATGTGGAAATAGTTGTGTTTATGTGGAGATGATTGTATATGTTTGCGAATGAAAGAAGAATCCAAATTACAGAAATGCTGAACCGGCGTTCCTCCGTTACGGTTACGGAGCTGACCGATACCTTTCAGGTATCTCTGGAAACCATCCGGAGGGATCTGGAGTATCTGGAAAAACAGGGTGCTTTAAAACGGGTACACGGCGGCGCTATCACCGTACATAAAATGCAAAGCTACACCAGCCTCTCCTCCCGTGTGTCCGAACACCGGGAAGAAAAAAGGAAGCTGGCGCTGGCTTCCCTCCCCTATATCCGGGAAGGGGACAGAATTGCCCTGGATACCGGTTCCACCTCCTTTGAGCTGGCTTCCCTGCTCTGTGAGCGGTATTCCAGGCTCACCATCGTTACCAATTCCCTGGAAGTATTCCAGATCCTGTCGGAAAAAGAGGAATTCCAGACCATTCTCACCGGAGGCTTCTATATGCCCGGGGAAAAAACCTTTTACGGCCATCTTGCACTGGATATGATAAAGCAGCTGCATGTTTCCAAATTCTTTCTGGCGCCCTCCGCCATTTCCCTGGATTTTGGCATCAGCGACCATATCCATGAAATGATAGCTGTACAAAGGGCCCTGATTGCTATTTCGGATCAGATCATCGTCCAGGCAGACAGCTCCAAATTTGAAACCTGCGCAGCCCTTAATGTATGCGGCCTTAACCCCCGTTTCCTTTATCTCACGGACTCCGGCCTGCCGGAGAAAATAGCGGAAGTCTACAAAGAAGCAGGACTTCAGATCGTCAAATGCTGATCTCTGAAAAAGTCCCGCTTTAAGCGGGCAGAAAGGAAAAACCATGAACAGAAAAGTACTCCTCATCCTTGCAGACGGCTTACGGCCCGATGCCCTCGCCGCCTGCGGCCATCCATACGGTACCCTGCTTCCTTCACTAGGCAGCTATTCCCTGGAGGCGGAGACCGTTTATCCTTCCGTAACGCTTCCCTGCCACATGTCCTTATTCCACAGTGTAGATCCCGGCCGGCACGGTATCCTCACCAACACCTATGTGCCCCAGGTCCGTCCGGTAAACGGATTATGTGAGCAGCTGAGCGCCGCCGGCAAAACCTGCGCTTTTTTCTACAACTGGGAAGAGCTGCGGGATCTAAGCCGTCCCTCGTCTCTGGCCTACAGCTTTTTTGCCTCAGGCAGTGTTTACTCCTATGAAAAAGCAAACGAAATGGTTACCGCCAATGCCCTTTCCTTTATAAGAGCGGAAAAGCCGGATTTTGCCTTTGTTTATCTCGGTCTTACCGACAGTGCCGGGCATGAATACGGCTGGATGAGCGAAGAATACTTCAAGGCCTGCCGTCAGTCCCTGGATGAAATAAAACTGCTTGCGGAAACGTTTACAGAGGAATATACCCTTATAATCACAGCCGATCACGGAGGGCATGACCGGTCACACGGTTCCCTGGAAGAAGCCGATATGCGCATTCCGCTCATCTGCATAGGGCCGGATTTCCAGCCGGAAACCCGCTTTGCGCAGGCGGGTATCTGTGATATTGCTCCTACGGTAACCCAGCTGACCGGTGCTTTCCCCGCAAGGGAATGGGAGGGAAAAAGCCTGCTATGATCAATAGGCTGACTTCCGGGCGCAAGATCCGCTTTTTATGCTTTCTATGCTGCCTGGTCTATTTTGTAAGCTATCTCACACGTTTAAATTATGCCGCCTGCCTTGCGGAAATCCAGCGTTCCCTTGGTATCAGCAAGAGTCTGGCCGGACTGCCGGTTACGGGATGTTTTATCACCTACGGGATCGGCCAGCTTCTCTGCGGCTTTCTGGGAGACAGGTTCCATCCCCGGAATATGATTTTCACCGGACTGGCGTCCACTTCCGTCTGCAATCTCCTGGCCGCCCTTTTTCCCCGGATAGAAATCATCATTCCGCTCTGGTGCCTTAACGGCTTTTTTCAATCCATGCTCTGGCCGCCTCTTGTACGGGTAATGGCGGAAGCACTGGATGAAAACCATTACAAAAAATGCTGTGTTCAGGTGTCCGTTGCCGCTTCCGCGGGGATGATCGCCGTATATGTCCTCGCACCTGTCTGTATTCTTGTTTCCGGCTGGCGCCTGGCCTTCCTTATCCCTGCTGTTTCCGGCCTTGGCACGGCTTTTTTCTGGTTTGTGAGCTTTATCAGGCTTGCGTCCGGCGGAACCAATACCATTTCCGCCCTGAACGTGGAAATGAGCAGGGACAGCACGATAAAGCTCCCCGCCCTCTTTCTGCAGGCATCTCTGATACCCATTCTGCTTTCCATTATCCTTCACGGGATACTGCGGGATGGAATCACTACCTGGATGCCGGCTTATATAACCGAAACCTTCGGACTCAGTACTTCCCTTTCTATCCTTACGACCGCAGTCCTTCCGGTTTTCAGTATCTTCAGCATTACCATCGCCTCCTGGCTGTTACAGAGGCTGCACAATGAACTGTTTACCGCGGGTATCCTCTTCGGTGCGGGAACACTTTCCTCTCTCCTTTTGCTGCCTTTTTACAACTCTATGCCGGTATTCAGCATTACCATGATGACCCTTATTACCGGCTGCATGTACGGCATCAACCTGCTGCTCATCAGCCGGGTCCCCCGCCATTTTGCACGCTTCGGCCGGGTTGCCACCGTCTCGGGGATCCTGAATGCCTCCACTTATATAGGAAGCTCCCTCTCCACCTATGCGTTTGGCGCCGTTTCCGAACACTTCGGCTGGTTTTCCACCATTTTCATCTGGGTGCTGGTGGCCCTGGGCGGAACCCTCCTGTGTTTCTTTACCTTCCGGAAATGGGGACGTTTTTCCAATCCTGCGTAGGTTAGCGCGATAAAGTGCTGGAAAGTACGGGCTTCTTATGGTATACTTGCGTCGGCTGGCTTTCTGCCGGCCGATACCAAGATACCGCAATAGGAGAACCGGCATGAGCATTTTAAATGTTGAACATCTTTCCCATGGTTTTGGGGATCGGGCTATTTTTCATGATGTATCCTTCCGTCTGCTCAAGGGAGAGCATATCGGCCTCATAGGTGCCAATGGAGAAGGAAAATCCACCTTTATGAACATTATTACAGGGAAGCTTCAGCCCGATGAAGGCAAAGTGGAATGGGCTAAAAACGTACGTGTAGGCTACCTGGATCAGCATACGATACTGGAAAAAGGAACTAGCATACGGGAAACACTGGCTTCCGCCTTTTCCTTCCTTTTTGATATGGAAGCCCAGATGAATGCTATCTGTGATAAAATGGGGGACGCATCCCCGGAAGAATTGGAAGTATATATGGAGGATCTGGGAACCATTCAGGATATGCTCACCATGCATGATTTTTACATGATTGATGCCAAGGTGGAGGAGGTGGGACGCGCCCTGGGCCTGTCCGATATCGGCCTGAACAGGGATGTTTCCGATCTGAGCGGCGGACAGCGCACCAAAGTCCTGTTGGGCAAGCTGCTTCTGGAAAAACCGGATATTTTACTGTTGGATGAGCCTACCAACTACCTGGATGCGGAGCATATAGAGTGGCTGAAACGCTATCTGAACGAGTATGAAAATGCTTTTATTCTCATCTCCCACGATATTCCCTTCCTGAACAGCGTTATCAATCTGATTTACCATATGGACAACCAGGCTCTGACCCGTTACGTCGGGGACTATGACAAATTCCAGGAAGTCTACGCCATGAAAAAGAACCAGCTGGAGGCCGCTTATAACAAGCAGCAAAAGGAAATCGCCGATTTGAAGGATTTCGTGGCCCGTAACAAAGCCCGTGTTGCCACCCGGAATATGGCTATGTCCCGTCAGAAAAAGCTGGACAAAATGGATGTGATTGAACTGGCGGGTGAAAAACCCAAACCGGAATTTAACTTTAAAGAAGCCCGTACCCCTGGCCGCTATATTTTTACCGCCAGAGATCTGGTTATCGGCTATGACGAGCCGCTCTCCTCCCCGCTGAACCTGTCCATGGAACGAGGACAGAAAATTGCCCTTATCGGCGCCAACGGAATCGGTAAAACCACCCTGCTGAAAAGCATACTGGGCCTGCTCCCTCCCCTTTCCGGCAACGTAGAGCAGGGGGATTACCTGAGCATCGGCTATTTTGAACAGGAAATGCCTCCCGACATCAGCACCAGCTGCATTGAAGAAATCTGGCAGGAATTTCCCGGCTTTACCCAATATGAGGTGCGATCCGCCCTGGCAAAATGCGGCCTGACCACCAAACATATCGAGAGCATGGTCAAGGTATTAAGCGGCGGCGAACAGGCAAAGGTTCGTCTGTGCAAGCTCATCAACAAGGAAACCAATATCCTGCTTCTGGATGAACCTACCAATCATCTGGATGTGGACGCCAAGGCGGAGCTGAAACGTTCCCTGCAGGCCTATAAAGGCAGCATCCTGATGGTATGCCATGAACCGGAATTCTATGATGGCCTGGCTACCGATGTATGGGATTGCACCAGGTGGACTACCCGGGTGTTCTGACAGCCCTCTGCCTGCCTTACCGGTACAGAATCTCCCACAAGGCCTCTGCGATCAAAGGCTGCAGGGTCAGCATGAGCAACAGGACTATCCCGAAACAAAGCTCCATTTCCAAGCGGCAGACAGGGCTTTCGGTCCGGACTGCCGCTTCTTTTCCTGACGGCTTGTCCCCTTCACAGAAAAAACCGTCCAATCCCGGATTTTCTCCGGCCCCGAACCTCTCACAGATTCCCGGCACTATCCGTAAAACCCCTCTGAATAGCAGATATCCCACCCATGTCCCCCATGTATTCATAAGCAAATCATCAATATCCGTCGCCCGCATGGAAAAAAGCTGCATCAGCTCGATGAAAAGGGAAAACAAAAAACCGATACTCACCGTTTTCTCCACCATGCGCTCCCGTTTCCAAAGCAAAGGGACAGAAAAACCGAAGGGTACAAACAGAATCATATTTTTCAGATACTGACTGAAATTGGAAAAAAGCTCAGCCATAGGAATGAGGTTAACATTCGCATCAAAGCGCAGCCGATATAACGCAGGTATTCCTGTCACTGTTACAATTCCCGCCAGCAAAAAGGCAAACAGACACACCCCTGCCGTATGCCACGGCTTCTTTTCCCCTTTCTTTTGCCTTTCCTTTTCCAGCCACAAAAGGGCCGGAACCGAAAGCACCAGCCCGGAGCCGGCCCCTATTCCTACATCCATGAGAAATAACATAATCATATCCTCCCAATCTTTAACTGTCCTGTTATTTTTATCATACCCCAGAAAAAAGAAAACTTTATTTAGTTCCCATTAAGATTCTTTAAAGATATGTATAAGAGTGTTTTCAATCATGTACTTTTTTTCCGATTTATGATAGGATGAAGGGGCAGTTTCCCACAGTTAACTGCATAACTCAAACTCCGCAGGTGCCAAATGGCCCTCCGCACAGACAGCGGGCGGAGAGCCGTTTGGCACCTGCGGAGTCTGAGTGCATAATACGTTTCGGAATACCCTGCCAAAAGAAACAAGAGGCAAACAGAAATGGATCTGATTAATCAATTTATAGAAAATTACAAGAAAAAAATTAAATATTATGAAACTGCCGGAAGAATCGCCGCCGATATGCTGGAGGACTCCCTGCGTTCCTCCGGTATCCGCGCCATGGTGACCTCCCGGGCCAAAAGTCCGGGAAGGCTGAAAATCAAAGTGACGCAGCGGAATGAAAAAAGAGAGACGCCTTATAAAAATATGAGCGAAATCTATGCGGATATCGCCGATCTTTCCGGTGTACGTGTCTCCCTTTATTTCCCCGGTGACCGGGCCAAGGCAGACAGGGTTATCAATAACCTTTTTGCTGTGGCGGAAACCAAAAAGTTTCCGGTCCAGTCGAAACAGCCTTCCTATAACAAACGCTTTTCCGGCTATTGGGCCACCCACTACCGCGCCAGCATGAAGGAAGAAACACTGGAAAAAAGCAAGCTGAAATATGCGCCGGTGCGCCTTGAAATACAGGTGGCATCCGTCCTGATGCATGCCTGGTCGGAGGTGGAGCACGATTTGGTGTATAAACCCCTCCAGGGCACGCTTTCCGATGAAGAGCTTTCTATCCTGGATGAGCTGAACGGCCTTGTCCTCAGCGGCGAAATCGCCCTGGAACGGCTGCAGTCCGCAGGAAATGAACGAATCCAGAGCAAAAATACCGCTTTCAACAACCAGTACGATCTGGCGGCTTACCTGTATAACTATCTGAGCACACGCTACAAACGATTTGACATCGAACCCCGTATGGGAAACGTGGAGCTTTTGCTGCGGCTGATGGGCCGGCTGAAAATAGCCAATGTAAAAGAACTGGAGCCGATCCTGAAATCCACCAAACTGGTAAACGACAAACGCACCATCACAGAGCAGCTCATTGACCAGATAATCTGCGGCAATGAAAAACGCTACCATCTCTACCGGGAGCTGCGTACCCCCGGCGAAAAGCTGTCTAAGGATCAATATCAGGCCATGGAATACTTCTTAAAGCCCTGGATCAGCCTGGAAACCGTTCTGAGCAGGCTTACCCTGAAAAGCAATCCCAAGGCCAGAGGCACCTTCAACGTAAACAGCCTGAAGCGGATGAAAGCGCTTAACAAGGAAAACCTGGATAAAGTAGTGGCGCTCCGGAACGCACGCAACGGCCTGGTACATGGCATCGAATATCCTACCACCTCCGCACTGATTAAAATGGGTGACGACGTACGCGCCATTTTATCCCAGCTGTCCGATCCCCTTTCCCATACATAAACTGTATGCAGCGGTTTGGCCGCCCGCCAGGCAGCCAAACCGCTGCATTATACGACTTCTTTCTTTTCACACCATTCCTTCAGCGGACAGTCCTGACACCGTGCCTTCCGCGCCGTACAGATCGCCCGTCCCAAATAAATAAGCTGAAAATTGATCCGGTTCCAATGGCTCTCGGGAAGGACTTTCATCAGTTCCTGCTCCACCTGCAGGGGATTCTTACCCTTTGCCCAGCCCAGCCTGTGTGAAATACGGAAAACATGGGTATCCACAGTCACTCCCGGGATCCCATAAGCATCGGCCAGGAAAAGAGTGGCTGTTTTTCTTCCCACTCCTGCCAGCTTCAGCACCTCCTCCAGCTTATCCGGCACCTTTCCGCCATACTCGCTTACGATCTGTTCGCAGCATTTTTTAATATTCTTCGCCTTGTTTTTATACAGCCCTACCGAGCGGATATACGCCTCAATTTCTTCCGCCGGCGCCTGTGCCATAGCCTCTACGGACGGAAAATGCCCGAAAAGATCCGGCAGCGCTTCTTCCACCTGCTTATCCGTACTCTGTGCACTGAGCATAATCGCTGTCAGCAGCTGCCAGTCATGATTATGATAGAAACCATCCTTTGTTGTCCCATAAGTTTTATCCAGCATATCTAAAATATGGGTTACTTTTTCCTTTTTTGTCATATGTATTCCCCTTTGGATATCAGAATCTATAACCTGTTTCCATACGGGTATTATACTATGTTTCGATATGAATATCCACTTTCCGCTTCTGAGTGGATGTAGATAAAAAAGTTGGTGCAGCCGGGGAAACCATGGCGCCACCAACTTTTTATTTACATCCATTCTGCCGTGAGGGGATAAAAGGCCTGCGGATGGAACGGGCAAAAGAAAAGCACCCCGAAGGATGCTTGGTTTTTTCTCGCGTTTGGGTATCCTGTACCACGCCCTGTGCAGTCCCCTTCGGGCCGGTATGCTGTTCCCCAGATACTGATATACCAAACGCGAGAAAGAACCGGATGCTTACACTTGTCTGATTTTCGGCTCCACCGCTTCGGAACGCACATTATGTGTCTGGTTCTGGTTTTCCGGCTTTACCTTTTGTGTTATGCTGTTGAATTTTTCATTGCTTTTCTTTTGGTTATATTTTTCCTGTTTTTCTTTATCCATTTTATCACCTCGGGAATAGTATGGGCAAATCAGCACGAACTATTCTTTTCCCTGAAAAAAGGCTCTGCAATCGCCAGCCATTCTTCCGGCAGGTAAATGGAGAGGTAGCCGTGGTTGCAGCCTTTCGCTTCATGTATTCTGCAGGATGGCACATAGGAGCAAAACATACGGGCCGATTCCTTCACACATTTCATTTCTTTTTCCCCATACCAGTACATAACCTGTGCTTTCGTATCCCTGACGCTCTCTTTCAGCCTGTACTCCATCATATAGGTGCGGTACATATGATACAGGGATTCCTTCCTGATACGGGACATATCCCGGATATAATATGACCGGATTTCCTCCGGATACTGCATTTTGGCAGGCAGCAGCTTAGGCATCATTGCGATTTGGAGGCGGCAGGCCTTTTCACTGAATAGAAATCTGCTGCCGAACCGGATAACAGCTATACAATAACGCGCCATCACTGGCCTGGGAAAACAAAGGCTTCCGTCAATTATGGCTTTCCGGGTTACATCCGGTTTTCTGGATAAAAGCTCCATGACAATCTGGCCTCCCAAAGACACCCCTCCCAGCGCAAACAGATGTCCTCCGCAGTTTTCTTCTATGTATGCCATCAGCTTATCCGCTGAATCCTCTGTGGATATATAAGCGGATGCATATTCCTCCCCATGGCCGTCCAGCGTCGGGAGAATCACATGATAGCGATCCGACAATACCCGTGCCTGCCGCAGGTAATTCCACCAGGCATTTCCGCCTCCATGTATCAGCATAATATGAGGATTGTTTTTATCTCCGAACTCATGAAATTTCATATCTATACCTTTCGTATTACAATCCAAAACTTCATAGCATCCTTTCGCCTTCGCTTAATTCCGATAAAAATTCTCTGGCAGTAAAAGAAGCAATCATCTGATGGCGCTTTTTCGCCAGTGTACTTTTTCGGGAACCGCAGCAAACGATTCTATTTCATTTTACCATTTTCTCTCCCCCTTCTTTATACCTGGATTATAGCATACCCGGCCACAGATGACATATAAAGAAATAAAAAGCAGTTAGGAATGAACCCCCATGAATTTTATGGTATACTGATCCCATATTGGAATCGTTGCTGCGATTCTTCCCCTATGTACATAAAAAGCTATCCCCGCACGCAGCGGCGTGCAGACAGGAGTAAGACATGACCTTTTTTAAACAAGCAAAGCCGGTTTGGCTGGCCGGCAGAGAAACAGAAAAAAACTGCGGTGCAGGGTTTGTGTGCCGTTTTTCTTCCGCAGAGGTTACCGGGGAGGCGCTTGTACTGTCCATAGCTTCCTCCGGCATTTATCGTGCCTGCCTGAATGGAGACTTCCTTGGCCATGGTCCCGCCAGGGCCGCCCACGGTTATTTCCGGGTGGATCGTATCGGAATCCCCGTTAATCGGCTGCAGAAGGATAACATCCTCACAATTGAAGTTCTCAGTTTCTGTGTCAACAGCTTTTATATTCCGGATCAGCCCGGTTTTCTACAGGCGGAGCTGCGCTGTGAAGAGAAAATACTCAGGTTTACGGACACGGAAGGGACTTTTCAGGCACACCTCCTGAAAGAACGCCGACAAAGGGTACAGCGCTACAGCTTCCAGCGTCCTTTTATCGAAGCCTTCCGGCTGGAAGAGGGTTTTGACGACTGGAAAAAAGGCCTGGCGGCATCCGGCGGGCCTTTATGCCGCCAGGAAGAAAAACGTCTTCTGGATCGCAGGGTTCCCTGGCCTCTCTTTCCGGTACGCCCCCTCTCCCGGATCCTTGCCAGAGGCACCTTTGCTTCGGGAAGAACAGAACTTCCCATCTGGAAGGACCGTGCCCTGTTTGAAATTGGAGATACCATCCACGGTTTTCCTATAGAAGAACTGGAAGAAAAGGTATCTGTTATCCTGGACGGCTGCAGTACCCTTACCCTTACGCCGGAGGAACGGCCTGTCTGCCTTTCTGACGGACAGCCCCTGTTGGATCATACCTTCTTTATTGCTGATGCAGGCCGTAATACCACAGGTTTTATCGGTATTTCCCTGGAATGTACACAAACCTCTCAGGTCTATATTACTTTTGACGAGGTTCTTCTTAACGGAGACGTTTCTTATAACCGAATGTCCTGCGTCAATGCGATCAGCCTGGAAGTAAAGCCGGGCAGCTATGTGCTGGAAACCATCCAGCCCTATACCTGCCGCTATATGAAACCCATGGTTTTTTCGGGCGGTGTCACGATACGGGATATGTACATCCGGGAACTGAAAAATCCAGATGTCTGCCGGGCGTCCTTTTCCTCCAGTGATGAAGCCCTTAACCGGATTTATGAAGCCGGCCGGGAAACCTTCGCCCAGAATGCCCTTGATGTTTACATGGATTGTCCGTCCAGAGAACGGGCCGGCTGGCTGTGCGACAGCTTCTTCACCGCACGGACGGAAATGGATCTCACCGGAAACCACCTTGTGGAAGATAACTTTCTGGAAAACTATCTGCTTCCTGAACATTTTCAGCACCTGCCCCAGGGAATGGTACCCATGTGCTACCCTTCGGATCACACGGACGGCGTATATATCGCCAACTGGGCTCTTTGGTTTATCCTGGAGCTGTACGAGTACCGGTTCCGAAGCCCGGACAGCTCCCTGATTCCCGCCTTGGAGAAACGGGTGGACGGGATCCTCTCATTTCTGGCGCCGCTGGAAAATGAGGACGGTCTGCTGGAGGACGTACCCGGCTGGGTCTTTGTGGAATGGTCCAAAGCCAATGAACTTACCGACGGAGTCAATTATCCCTCCAATATGCTTTACAGTGCCGCCCTGCTTGCCGCCGCCAGCCTGTATCAAAAGGAAGAATACCGGGAAAAAGGGGTTCGAATCCGCCGCCTTATCCAGGAACAGTCTTACGACGGCCGGTGGTTCTGCGATCATGCCGTGCGGGTAAACGGAAAACTGGTCAGGCAGCCCGACGCCACGGAGGTCTGTCAATACTACGCCTTCTTTTTCCGTATCGCACAAAAGAAGGAGTATCCCGCCCTCTACAGCTGCCTTATGGATGAGTTCGGACCGGATCGGGAATCCCGGGGACTCCATCCCAATATCTGGCCGGCCAATGCTTTTATCGGGAACTATCTGCGTATGGAGCTTCTGTCACAGGCAGGGCGGCCTGCCCAGCTTCTCAGGGAAGCCAGGGAATACTTTGACTATATGGCCCTTAAAACAGGAACCTTATGGGAAAATACCGGGGATTATGCCAGCTGCAATCATGGGTTTGCTTCCCATATCTTGCATTGCTTTTACAGAGATATTCTTGGCGTCGCCGGCATAGAAAACCACCTTATATGCCTCAGCTTCCACGATCTGCCCCTGACAGAATGCCGGGGCACTCTGCCGACGGCCGACGGCCCCCTTTCTGTCGAATGGATCCGCAGCGATAACACCATCCGGGCCTGTGTCCATGTTCCCGAAGGTTTCCAGATACAAGCTTCCTGTACCGATGGCCTCCGGCTGGAATTGCAGACAGAGACTGCATCCAAAAAACGCTTGCAGTAAAGGGAGGGCGCTATGGACGGATTTGCCAACTTGAAAAGCAAACTTCTGGCAGAGCAGATACAGGATCAGCTTTTCCGTTATATTCTGGATACTCCTGTCTGCGTTGGTTCCAGGCTTCCTAATGAATTTGAACTCGGGCGCCTGTTCGGAGTGGGCCGAAGCACAATCCGGGAAGCGGTAAAACTGCTGGCTTCCCGGGGAATCCTGGAGGTACGGCGCGGCTCCGGAACCTATGTGATCGGTACCACACCGTCAGATTTGGATCCGCTGGGCCTGCGGGCCATTGAAGACAAAATGGCTCTGGCTCTCGATCTGGTTGATGTCCGTATTATGCTGGAACCGGGAATTGCGGAAATGGCGGCCCTTCATGCCTCCCCCGCGGACATTAAAAAGCTGGGGGACCTCTGCCGGAAAATCGAAGAACGGATTGCCCGCAAGGAAAGCTATATTGAGGAAGATATCGCCTTTCATTCCTGTGTGGCGGAATGCTCCGGCAATGTAGTCGTAAAGCAGCTTATACCAATTATCGATACAGCCGTATTAATGTTTGTCAATGTTACGCATCAGCGGCTGACCCGGGAAACCGTACGCACACACCGGGCGATCACGGATGCCATTGCAGAACATGATACGATTGGGGCAAAAACCGCCATGATGATGCACCTGACCTATAACCGGGAAATGATCAAATATCTGATTAGGAGAGAACAAAAGACATATCCGGAATAGGAACCGGATCCGCCCCCTGTATCAGGAATTATCGAAAATTTAATGTAGAGCCAAAGACATCTGATGACTTTGGCTCAATTTTTAATTCTTTAAACTATTATTACTTCCGTGGATTGTTTTAAACTAATAAATTGTTGAAAACAGTAGAAAAATCAAACATAAATAAGTCAAAAAGTAGAACGTATACCGGACGACTTGCTATGAATTATCAGAAATGGTAGGATAAAAGCAGCAAAACATCTGATGTATTCTTTTTTACTAAACAAAGCCATATCCATAGGAGGAGGATTTAGTGTGAAAGAAAGTAGAGGTCAGCCAATAAATGGCGCACTTGAATAAGCTG
>NZ_QUES01000052.1:0-39489 GCF_003478085.1 Eisenbergiella sp. OF01-20
TTGATACCTTAAAGGATCAGAGTGTCCTGGTAGCAAAACCCGAAGTAAAGGCAATAGCAGACAGCAGTAAGGTACCGGCTGGCTATACCCGGAGCACAACAGCCCCGAAACTGCCGGCAACCATAACAGCCAGCAACAATGTCATCAAGATATACTATAAAGTAGATGAAAGCCAGAAGCTGGACTACCGTGTAGAGTATTACCTGGAAGGGATGGATGCCCCGTTTGATACCTTAAAGGATCAGAATGTCCTGGTAGCGGAACCGGAAGTAAAAGCAGTGGCGGACAGCAGTAACGTACCGGCAGGATATACCCGGAGCACAACAGCCCCGAAACTGCCTGCAACCATAACCGCGACGGACAATGTCATCAAAGTATACTATAAAGTAGATGAAAGCCAGAAGCTGGACTACAGAGTAGAACATTATTTAGATGGTGAAACATTTCCTTTTGATATCACAACGCAACTGAGCGTGCTGGTGGCAAGTCCTGAAGTAAAAAATGTGTCGGATAGTGATACACTTCCTGCCGGTTATACACGTAATAGGGTTGAACCAGTATTGCCAACTACTATTACGAAAGAAAATAAGGTAATTAAGATAATATACTCTGAAAATGAAATTACAATCAATTACACCGCCGACACAAACGGAAGTGTAACGAATGCCAGTGAAACAATACACGCAGTAAGCGGGAAACCTCAGGGTTCCACAGCGACAGCTTCTAATGGTTATCATTTCGTTAACTGGACAAATGAAGCTGGTGAAGTAGTGAGTACGGATGCAGCATATGTGCCTGCTAAAGTGGGCGGTTTACATGTAGCAGCAACCTATACCGCACATTTTGAAGCGGATCCTGTTGCACCTCCCACGGAACCGACTCCTGATGAACCCACCGGAACAACGCCTGATGGACCGACTCCCGCAGCCGCCCCTACAGCAGCAACTGGTGTGCTGGGTGAAGCCTTTGCGCCGGTACAGCCTGAAGTAGGAGTCCTTGGGGAAGCACTGGCACCCGAGGTAGGAGTCCTTGGGGAAGCCAAAGGACCCGGAACCGGAGACGCAGCACCCATCGCCGGATGGTCACTTCTCATAGTAGGAGCGATTATCACATTGGGCATTACAGCAAGAAAGCGTAAAAAAGAAGAACAGTAGAATAAAAAGGTTGTCAACGTAAAGGAACGGGGTCATTGTGAAAACAATGGCCCCTCCGTTACTGTTTTCGGCCCCCTGTACTGCTGCCCGTTCCTTTCATTTTTATTTCATCCAGAATATCCTTGACAAACCATCCAGTTACCCGCTATGATAAATTTGTAATTACATTTTCAGGTGCTTACAAAATAAATAGAAATCAGAGGTCATAGAGATTGATTATTAGAATAAGATTCAGATAACTATTCCGAAGAAAATATATGCGCATGAAAGCCTGAAGAGTATTTGAAAATTCATTCCGGCGAGATTCACGCACCACTTTGTGTGGAATTAATCCCAAGTCCAATTACCGTAGACTGCATCGTCTCGTGAATTTGGGACATAATTCTTTGCAAATTTTGATGTACATCTTGCAGAAAACGATTTTCAAACACATGCTGACGAAACCTGGGTGACAGAAAACGGGGACAGCGGCAGGTTTTTTGTATAATGCAGCGTATAAGGGGAATAGTATTTGTTTCTTAGGCATAATCCGGGGATAGATATCGGTCGGAATATGCAGGAAGCAGTCTCTTTTTTTGTACCTGAAAATGAGAAAACGGAGGTAAAGAAATGTTTTTTAATAATATGAAATGTTTTATCAGATTAAGGAATGGAAACAGGAACGGAAACCTTATATAGATAAGTTTGTGTCTGCGCTGCTGTCACAGACTTATACCTGCCGGAGCAGGTAAGTAACTCAAACTTTGCAGGTGCAAAGTTTGAGTTAGTAGCATAATATTGAGAAGCGGCGTAGAAAAGAGGAAATGAATGAACGAAAATAATAAAATACAGCAGGAAAATATATCCCGTGTTCTTCTGGTAGGGGTTAATGTAGATGACAATCCTGACTTTGAAACCTCCATGGAAGAGCTGGAAAGCCTTGCCGATGCTTGTGAAATGGAGGTGGCGGCAAAAATAGAGCAAAATCTTTCTTCTCCCAATCCTGCTTTTTATATTGGAAGCGGTAAGGTCAGGGAGGTACAGGAAACCGTGGAGCTTATGGATCTGGATTACGTGATATTTGATGACACCTTATCCCCCTCCCAATTAAAAAACCTGCAAAAAGAAGTGGGAGTCCCCATAATGGATCGTACCAATCTGATTCTGGAGATTTTCTCACGGAGGGCCAAAACCCGGGAGGCAAGACTTCAGGTAGAGTCTGCAAATCTCCAATATATGCTGCCCCGGCTGGTTGGTATGCGGGAGGCTCTTGGCCGGCAGGCCGGAGCCAGCGGAAGCATGAGTAATAAAGGTACCGGTGAAAAGCAGATAGAGCTTGACCGCCGGAAAATCGAAAAAAGGATTAGTGAACTGAGGCGGGAGCTGGAATCTATAGAGCATGACAGAAATACCCAGCGAAAGCGCCGAAATGATTCTTCCCTTCCCCAGGTGGCGCTTGTGGGGTATACCAATGCGGGAAAATCCACCCTTATGAACAAGATGGTGGAAACCTATGTGGGGAAAGAGGAAAAAATGGTAATGGCCAAGGATATGCTCTTTGCCACGCTGGATACTACCGTCCGGAAAATCAACCAGAATGACAAAAAGGATTTTCTGCTGTCGGACACCGTTGGTTTTATCAGCAAGCTGCCACACGGTCTGGTTAAGGCCTTCCGCTCCACTCTGGAGGAGGTCCGTTATGCAGATTTGCTTTTGCAGATTGTGGATGCATCGGATGAACATTACCGGGAACACATCCAGGTAACGGAGGAGACCCTGCAGGAACTGGGGGCGGAAAAAATCCCCTGTATTTATGTTATGAATAAGGCGGATCTCATTATGGCTGAGGAAGATCTCCCGAAATTGGACGGAGATAAAATATTCATGTCTGCCCGCCAAGGCATCGGCCTGCAGGAACTTTTACAGATGATTAAAAAAAGGGTATTCTCAGGCAATCGGGAAGGTGTATTCCTGATCCCATATGATAAAGGGGAGATTGTCAGCTACCTGAACGGCAACGCTACTGTGATAAGCCAGGAATATCTGGCGGAAGGGGTAAAGCTCTTTGTGGATTGCAGAGAGAGCGATTATACGAAATACCGGGAATATCTGGTTCTGGAGGATTGAGCCTTACGAATCCCCGTACCGCGTTGAGAAACAGAATGAAAATTCCCCAACACGGCATAACAGGGAATAAATCAGATACATGATTTTTCCCTGTTTTCTTATTTTTAGAGTTTATCTGCCTGCGGACAGGATGCTTTCCGCAGCAGCCTCACGCCCGGGAAAGTTAACACCCCGCAGGCGGCAGCCATGGACAGGCAGAGCCATTTTGTTTCCGGGACAGGATCCAGAAGAGATGCCAGATACGTACCGGCAAAATTAAAGAGCATATGAAAAAGCATTGGCGCAGTAAGGTTTTTGAAGGATTTGCAGAGCCAGCCGAGAACAAGACCCAGCAGAAAAGCATAGATACCCTGAATCGGATTCAGATGGGAAATGCCGAACAGGGCTGCCTGTATGAAATTGGCGGCCCAGAAGGCAATTCCTGTCTTTTTTAGATAATGGAGGGTAAGCCCTCTGAAAATAAGCTCTTCACTCAGCGGGGCAAGAACCAGTGTGGCTATGGTGGAAAGGAAAGTAAGACTGCCGATTCCGTTATCCTCCATCAACATGTTGTATTCGGCAATGATATCCGGAACCAGATAATCTGCTGCCATCAACAGGAGGGAAACAAAAAAGTACATGCCATGGGACAGCAGTAAAATACCCGCCGCACCGCGGAAAGAGAGCACTTTTTTGGAGGAGGCCCTTACTTGCCTGCGGAGAAAACCCAGATAATACCAGCATCCGAAAACAAACAGGGTCAGGAGCTGGACAAAAATCAGGATTTCCACCGTATGTTCCGTATAATAAGCATATACCACATCATCAAACATGGACGGATTCACACCAGGCTGTATCGAAACATAGGCGGAAATGGCGGCAAAAATGCATTGTATCCCCAAAACCTGCAGCAGCAGCATAAGGAACAAAGGCAGCAAAGAAAGCAGTCCATAACCGATTTTTTTCCCTTTATGCATAGGTAATATCCTCCTGATTGGCAATTACGGACATTTGTTTTATTATATGCCTGTACATGCGCCTGCTGCAAGCTTATAAACAAATCGGCGTGCAGTATATGCATTGACATCCATATATGACTGCCCTAGAATGGAAAAAGAATGAATACACGGCTCGGATACAGAACAGGGCAAAGGTCTGTCTGGCCTGTGTTGTGAACCATATGATGGACAATCATCTGAAATCCAAGTTTCTGGTCAATTCGCCCGGCAGAAATTGCCGGGCGGTTCCATTATGATATACATTCGAATACAAGGCAGCCTTATCAAAATATCTTTTTATCTCTGTTACATTCCCTGATCACTTCTATTTCTTCCTCATCATAAGGGGTAAAATCAGGATGAAAGATATCATGCATCCACAACCTTGTGTCAATATCAGGCAGATTTTTAATGAACTCCCAAACATAATTAAACTGGGCTTTTCCATTGACAAATCCAAAAAAATAACTTCCTATTTTTTCCCTTTTCCAGAGAGGAAGATGGGTCTGGATGATGCTGCGGTAAGGGCGGTGCATCCATTCAGTGTTAATTAACGGCCTTTTGTATTCTTTCAGACAGTTGATATACATACGGGAGTGAGTATAATCGCCATAAAAATGGAAGGTAATAATATCGGATAGTTCAAGAGCTTCTCTTTCCACATCCGCATAAATCCCCGGGCTTTTTAACCATCCATAGGGATGGTCGGCTCCTGCACCCCACACATCTGCGGTGAGAGGTTGTTTTACATTTTCTTCACGCATCCACGCAAAAATTTTTTTCATTAAGGGAATAGATTTGTTCATGCGCTGGGAATTCCCTGCTTCATTCCAGATATTCCAAATCAGAATCCGGTTATCCTGTCCATAGGTCTGCGCAAGCTCTTTTACATAAGCCTGTACCATCGTTTCCATTTCCGGTTCGTCTGTAATGTCATATCCGATAATGTCTCCATTTTGGGTATCTTCATCAAACGGAGTGACAGGAGTTCCCCCAAAATAGCCGGGAACCGGTTCCGGCTGCGGTCCCAGAACCGGATCGGTGTATTTGGACTTTGCTACACAGCAGTCATTGAACAAGACAGGCATCATGGTCATATGATACAGCTCCAGGAGAGATAATAGCTCTTCTAAGTTTTTCATAAAAGAATCATGCTGAACTCTCCAGAGATAGAAGGGTAGAAAAAAGCGTATGCTGTTAAAACCCAGGCTTGCAGCCAGAGCAATTTCCTTTGCGGATTCCCTGTAGGCTTTTTCATGATCATATGCCTGAAGCAGCCAGATTCCTCCGTTTACAGCACCGCTGGGAATAAAATTAAAGCCTGTAATCCAGGGTTGTGCTTTGTACCAGCTCCAGATTTCTTCTTCAGTCCATTTTTGTTTCATTTTTTATGCTCACCAATCCTTTCTATATTTTTATTGCCCTTATAAAAGGTACCAACAGCTGTTTATGATTTTACTGCTCCAGCCGTCATGCCTGCCACAATGTATTTCTGGGCACAGAAGTATACTGCCACGGCCGGTATCATGGAAAGGATGGAGGCCGCAAATGCCAGGTTGATATTGCTGGTATACTCTCCAAAGAAAAAAAACTGCATCAGGGGGAGCGTTTTTACTTCATCCTTTTGTACCATGATCAATGGAAGGAAAAAGTCGTTCCAGGAAGCCAGGAAACACAAAACCACAACTGTCATGGTGATAGGCTTAAGAAGCGGGAAAACAATGCGGATAAACACCTGATAGCGGTCACAGCCGTCGATTCGCGCGGCTTCTTCCAGTGCAATTGGGACGCTCTTGATAAAGCCTGCATACAGGAAAATATAGTACCCCATATATACACCAAGCTCCGTAAAAATCAGTCCCCACAGAGTGCTTAGTGCATGCAGGGAATACAGTTCTCTGTATAGAGGAAACATGATGGTCTGAAAGGGAATTAAAATGACCATTTGAAAAAAATAAAAAATAAAATTATAAAATTTGTTGTTTTTTCTTGTAATAATATAAGCGCTCATGGAACAGATCATGACAATAAGAATCACAACGCAGATCGCCACAATCGCACTGTTTTTAACCGAGTTAAAATAGTTTTTCAGTTCAAAGGCATCCACAAAATTCTGAAGATAAAGCGTTGTGGGAAAAGCCAGCTTGGTCTTTGCAAATTCTGTTTTGGACTTGAACGCATAACAGATTGCCACGTAAAAGGGAGCCAGACAGATTAGGGCAAAGAGCCACAGGACAATTATACGGACAGCAGTCTGTACTTTATATTTTTTTGTATGTCTCATAACTCAATCTCCCTTCTTCTCAGCATTTTGGTAATCATAGTAGAAAGAATGATACAGAAAATCAGATAAAGCACTGCCACAGTCTGTCCATATCCTACCTTGTTGAACGGAAACAGATACTGATAAATATAATATGCCATGGATTCACTGGCATGACTGGGACCTCCCTGGGTAGCGACATAGGAATAGTCATACATACGCAGTCCACCAGCCAGCCATAATGGAATACAATAGGTAAAGGCAGGTGCGATCATGGGAATTGTGATATTTTTGAACTTTGCCCAGAAACCTGCGCCATCAATGGTGGCTGCCTCATAATAATCGGAGGATACTCCCTTCAGAGCCGCCAGGTAAATCATCATGGCCAGACCGGCCTCTTTCCAAATGGCCATGGCGCACAGACCAAGCAGTACGGTTTTTTTTGAAATTAGAGGGCTTGACCAGCCGATCATTCCGAAAAAGTCGCTGTAAACATACATCCACATGTAGGAAACGAGTACCAGGCTGACAACCAGAGGAATAAACACAATACTTTTGATGACATTAACGCCCTTAAATTCCTTTTCTACCATCATAGCCAGACCCAATCCCAATGCATTGATCAGAACCAGGGTAACCAAAGTAAAAATGGCGGTATTACGGATCGGCAGCAAAAGATCTTTGTCCTGGAAAACGGTAATATAGTTCTTAAGTCCCACATAGCTGATATCCTTTGACATTCCATTCCAGTCTGTAAAGGTATAACGGATTCCGGAAATCAACGGAATTATTATAATAATAATGAATATGACAAGGGAAGGAAGAAGAAAACTGAAATCCTTCGCCTCGTTTTTGATCCATCTTTTTTTCTTATCGCTCAATTTTGTCATAAATCTATCCTTCTACTTACTTATTAAAAGGGGCATCGAGCGCAGCCGATGCCCACATTTTTATGTCTGATTCCGGTTACTTTCCTGCAGCCGCGAAACCTTCATCCATTTCCGCTATAAACTCTTCCTTTGTCATTTCATCATCCATTGCAAAGTCACGAAGAGAATTGGTGTATACGGTGCTGAACTGACCGGTGAAGTTGGAAACAGAAGACCATGCAGTAGTTTTCTTTGTGGCTATCTCATTAGCGATATCCTGAGCCGCCTGAGGCAGTGTATCACATTCCACCCCTTCCAGTGCACTCAGCTGGGATGCGGTACCGCACCAAACGGAGTTAACCTCTGCTCTTGTTGCATACTCAAGAAATGCAAGAGCCGCCTCTTCATTGGGACTTCCCTCGGAAATCATCCAGGAATCATCTATGCTGACAGGAACGTAGCACTCATCCGCATTTTCCTCGGAAGGATAGGTAAATCCACCGTAGTTACCATCAGGATTGTAATCCATGATAGCCCCAAGTCCCCAGGTTCCGATGATAATCATACCCGTTTCGCCGTTTGCAAACATCTGTTCCGCTCTGGCTGTATCAATGGTCTTGCAGTCGGAGTTCTGGTAGTTGAGCATAATCTCTCTCCACTGATCAAGCGCTTCGGAATATCCGGGATAGTCGGCAAGGCTTGCACCATCCATCAATTCCTGAGCGTTATTCTGAGCCTGATTCCATTTAGAACCATAGTAAATGGTATACCAGTTTGCACCGTATGCGATATCATCCTGATAGCCCGCTGCACATGGTGTGATGCCGGCGGATTTCAGGGCTTCACAGGTTTCAATAAATTCAGAATAGGTGGTGGGGACGGACAGTCCCTGTTCTTCAAAAATATCCTTATTATAGAATACTACGTTGGCCATCTGATCCAGAGCTACGCCATATATGCCATTATTGTAGGTAACGCAATTGGTTGAACTCTCAGATAATCTGCTAATGAAATCTTCACCGCTTAGATCCTTGATGAGGCCGTTGTCGATCAGGTCTGTGTAAGATTTTGGTTGTCCGAAAATAACATCGGGGGCTTCATCTGTGGAGAATCTCAGTTTGATTACATCGGAGTAGTTATCCATTGCCATGGCTTCTACATTTACTGTTATGTTGGGATATTCTTCTTTGAAGCCCTCTACCAGTCCGTCCAAAGCTGCCAGCTTGGCGGTTTCTGTCAGATAATGGATAATATTCAGTTCACCTGAGATATCGGAAGATGCGGCGGAAGCCTCTTTGGTTTCCGCTGTAGTCTCTGCAGCAGCGGTGTTTTCGGAAGCAGCCTCTGCAGCAGGTTCTGATGTGGCGGTGCTTGTACTTGATCCGCAACCGGTGAGCAGAGACAGCATCATAGCTGCGGACAGTAGTAGACTAATAACTTTACGCTTCATAATTATTCCTCCTGTTTTTTGATATATTTATTTTAACAGGACAAACGGAAAATAAAAATTTGAGAATCCTATCATTTCCAAAGTGTAATTTATTTAAAATTATGCTTTTTTATGGGGAAATTTTATCATCCGCCCTTCCCGGTAAAAGGGAAAAAACCGCTGAAAGCAACGGGAATAAAGCAAGTCTGTGCAGTATGTGCACAGACTTGCTTGACAGCAGTATGTTAATGGTATTCCTTTGGAGAACAGCCGGTGATTTTTTTAAAGACCTGGTAAAAGTAAGCATAATTCGAAAATCCAACAATTTCTGCAATTTCATAAACCTTTAAATCGCCCTTTTGAAGGAGCTTTTGTGCTTTTTGGATTCTGATTTTATTAAGAATATTCACGAAGGACTCACCGGTTTCCTTTTTCAGGATCCGGCAGAGATGGCTCTCCGAAATGCCTGCGTCTTCCGCCGCATCATATAACGTAATATTTTCCATATAATGTGTATTGATAAAATCCAGAACCTTTCTTCCCTGACAGGATATCTGGCTGTTCTCCTGCTGGAGGCTGCCAATGGTTTGGGCCGTATAGGTTCTGATGTATGAGATAATACTCTGCATGCTGTCAATTTTGTGCATGTCCTCCAGGATGGTTTCCATTGATTTGAGAGGACAGTCTCCGGTATTCCGTTCCTGCATACTGCAGGTAATGGTAAAGGCAATCTGCATAAATATATTTTTAATATATTTTACATCATAACAGGTTTCCTGAACGATCAATTCAATAAATTCTTCCAGCAGATGGGTGAAGTCCCCTGGTTCCGTATATAGTACCCGGAACATATCCTGCATTTTTCTGCTTAACGTATATTCATTTCGGAAGCTTTTACTGGTGATGCTTTTATAATGGATGACAGTCTTATTTTCCAGAAAAAACCGGCTTTCTGCGGAGAATGTCGCCTCCTCATACAGTTTTGGCAGGGAGGCCAGGCTTCTCTCGGAAAAATCGCTGATGCCCACAAATAAATCTGTATGGAGTGTTCGCCCGGTTTCCACAATCCGGTTTGCGATCTTCAGAGCGGCCAGGTCATAATCACACACAATCTGTATTTTCTGAAAAACAAGTAAAATCAGAAAACCTTCTTTAATACGGGCATGGACGTATTTAAACTGATATAAGGTTTCCTGGACCGAAAGGCATTGCCGGATTTGAACAGTAAGCTGATCGACACTTTCCGGAGAAAGAAAATCTGCTGTGCTGACCAGCATCAGTTCATAGCCTGCCGGCCGCCATTCCGGCTGCAGCATTTCTTCCAGTTCGGTCACTGACCGGGTCACCCCATTGATGCCATCTAACAGCAAATGCCCGGCCCAGTTTTCATAATCAGAGCGGAGTTTCCTGCGCATAACGGCAGTCTGCCTTTCCCGATCGAGTTTTTCTCCGGCGCGTAATAAGATTGCCTTCAGGGCTTCGTTATCCAGGGGCTTCAGCAGATAATCAAAAGCTCCGATTTGCAGGGCGGTCTGCGCATAGGAAAACTCATCATATGCGGTGAGAAAAATAAAAAGAATTCGTTCCTTGCTGTCCATAAGCTGTTTTGCCACTTCCAGACCGGTCATGCCGGGCATATTGATATCCAGAATGGCGATATCCGGATGGTATAAAGTGAGCTGTTTCATAGCATCGATACCGTTCCGGGCGCAGCCCACCAGCTGGAATCCCCATTCTTCCCAGGGGACCGTGGCCTGAAGCGCCTGTATAGTCAAATGATTATCATCCGCAACGACTATTTTATACATTCTCTTCCTCGCATTTTTCCAAAGGCAGTGTAATTCTGACAATCATGCCATTTCCAGGTGAACTTTCCATCTGGATGCCATATTCCGGCCCATATAGGATATGGATCCGCTTCTGAATGCTGCGGATTCCTATGTGTGCCCGGCCGTGACCCGAATCCTCCTGTCCTTCCTCCGCCAGAATCCGGTCTATTTCTTCCTGACGTGTTCCTTCTCCGTTGTCATACACTTCAAGAATAAGGCAGTCTTTTTTCTTCCTGGAGGTAATCACGATAATACCGTCATCCTTAATAAGATGCAGGCCGTGGATAATAGAATTTTCAACAACCGGCTGAAGGAGAAGTTTGGGAACCAGGTACTGTTGTGTTCCGGTTTCGATAGAAATATCCCATTCCAAACGGCCGCCCCCCGTCACAAGTTTTTGCAGATCCAGGTAATAACGAATATACAGAAGCTCCTCCTGCAGTGGAATTTTCTGGGTATTCCCGTTGATGGAAGCCCGGAGCAGATAACCCAGCATATGGATAGCATGTACAATTTCCTCCTGGCCGGACAGTTTAGCCATGGAACTGATGGATTCCAGTGTGTTATATAGAAAGTGGGGATTCATCTGGGCAAGAAGGGCATTATATTCCGCCCGTTCCCGGAGTGTACTGTCCTGGGCCATTTTTTCCACACTCTGGGTAAGTTCCCCATACATGGTATTGAACTGATAGCAAAGGTAGGAAGTTTCATCCCGTGTGCGGGGGACAATATGTTCAACAGGTTTTCCTGCATTAATATCTCTGAAGCTTTTATCAAGTGCCAGAATATTTCCCAACATTCCCCGAAGCAGATATGTAATCATCAGAATTACTCCAATTAGTACCACTAACTCTACAATCAGAAGAATGCCGGCCAGGGATTTGGTACGGGCCAGGATGGTACTTTTGTTGACAAGGGCTTCCAGTGTCCAGCCTCGCTTGCCTACTGACGTGGAAGAAATAAGATACTGTTCCCTTACAGATTCGCTTTCACTGTGCAGAGAGTGCCTCAGCTCTTCGCTGCAATATAGCAAACAATCGTTTTCATCATAGATAATACTGGAAAAATCATGATCTCCAAGCAGCGTGTGGAAATAGTCCTTGTCAAAAGTCAGGCAGACGATTCCTTTATAATCTGTGGTTTCCGAATGAATATAGTGTTTAATCAGGTAGATTTCATCGGGTCTGTCGGGAAAGCTGCGCCACAGGGTACTGCCCTGACGGGGGAACATGGTCTTATAGTTATCCCGGATTTCCTGATACACGGTTTTTTCCTTAAAATTTTCCAACTGCAGTTCTTCTGTGGTATCGTAGTAATAACTGCAGCTATACTGATCAAGTATATAAATACTCTTCACATTGGTGCCGCGCATTTTCATTAGTGTGGCCAGCCTTTTCAAACTTCTTTCCACGTCTGCCACATAAAGGTTGCTCAGATCATTCTGGTAGGAAAAGACAGAACAGTATTCGAGTTCTGTCACCAGCTTCTCTTCAATGGTTGAAATCAGATTGTCGATATTATCCGAAAGGATCTGATTTCCGTCTTCCATATAGAAGAATTCCTTTTTTGTGATATCCTCCCGGTAAATCCAGTATACCATCAGGTCGGAGAGAACAATGGTGATAATAGTAGAAAGAATACAACATAAGATCATTTTTTTCCGAATCCCCAGAAAGGGTTTCTTACGTAGTTTTTTCATAATTTACCTCTGTCCCAGTTCCTGAAAATAGCTGGAAAAGCTGTTTAAGCCTGCCCTTATAATACCTTAAATCGTTATTTTAGACAACCTCAAAGATAGCTATGGAAAGTGATCACTGTACGATACAGCCTTCTTAGGGCGCAGCAGGTAAAACTGTAACTAGTCTGTACCCGTCTATACCCATATTTACAAAAGAAGTTGACAAATCCGCAAAAGTTTCCTAATATCAATACAGACATATTGATAAAGCAACGAAAAGGAAAAGTAAGCTGCCGGCCTGATTCCCAGAGAGAAAACCACAGGTGGAAGGTTTTCATGAAGCCGCAGCCCAACCGGCCTTGGAGCTTTGTGCGAAGGAACGGATAGGTTCCCCAAGTACAGCGTAATTCCGGCGTTAACGGAAAAGTGAGAGAATGCGTCCCCCCGGACGTATTAATCAGGGTGGTACCGCCGGTTTTCCGGTCCCTCAGACAGGTTTCCCTCGGGAAGCCCGGATGGGAGATCAGAAAACGGCGGTTTTTTGTTTCCCGGAATTTCTTGCCGGAGACAAGGGACAAAACCTTCCGTGGATTTGATGGAACAAAAAAGGTAACTGTGAAGGTACGGAACAGTTACAAAACAAGCAAGGATGAAAAAGGAGAAAGAAAAAATGGCAGACAAGAAATTGGTGGAAGCAATAACCTCCATGGATGAGGATTTCGCCCAGTGGTACACCGATGTGGTAAAGAAGGCGGAGCTGATTGATTATACCAGTGTAAAAGGCTGTATGGTAATCAAGCCGGCCGGCTATGCAATCTGGGAGCTTATCCAGAAGCAGCTGGATGACAGATTCAAGGCAACCGGCGTGGAAAATGTCTATCTTCCCATGTTTATTCCGGAAAGCCTTCTTCAGAAGGAGAAGGATCATGTGGAGGGTTTTGCCCCCGAAGTGGCATGGGTGACCCATGGCGGCCTTACGCCCCTTCAGGAGCGTCTGTGTGTACGCCCTACCTCAGAAACCCTTTTCTGTGATTTTTATAAAAACGATATCCATTCCTACCGTGATCTTCCCAAGGTATATAATCAGTGGTGTTCCGTTGTCCGCTGGGAGAAGGAAACAAGACCGTTCCTGCGTTCCCGCGAATTCCTGTGGCAGGAGGGCCATACTGCCCATGCCACCATGGAAGAAGCTGAGGAGCGCACCATCCAGATGCTGAACCTGTATGCGGATTTCTGTGAGCAGGTTCTGGCTATGCCTGTCATCAAAGGGCGTAAGACGGAGAAAGAAAAGTTTGCAGGGGCGGAATCCACCTATACTATTGAAGCGCTGATGCATGACGGGAAAGCCCTTCAGTCCGGCACCAGCCATAACTTCGGGGACGGTTTTGCCAAAGCCTTCGGAATCCAGTTTACGGATAAGGATAATACCCTGAAATATGTATACCAGACCTCCTGGGGGATGACGACCCGTCTGATCGGCGCTATCATCATGGTGCACGGAGACAATTCCGGCCTGGTACTGCCTCCCCGGGTGGCGCCTACCCAGATCGTGATCATCCCTATCCAGCAGAAAAAGGAAGGCGTTTTGGAAACCGCTTATGCCCTGAAAGACAGACTCAGCAATTTCCGGGTAAAGGTGGATGATTCCGACAAAAGCCCCGGATGGAAATTCTCCGAACAGGAAATGCGCGGGATTCCTATCCGTGTGGAAATCGGGCCTAAGGATATTGAAGCAGGGAAATGCGTGATCTGCCGCAGGGATACCAGAGAAAAGACAGAGGTTGCCCTGGATGAACTGGAGGTTACGGCAGGTGCCCTTCTGGAGCAGATTCAGACGGATATGCTGGAGCGTGCCCGTGCCCACAGGGATTCCCATACCTACGTGGCTGAAAATATGGATCAGCTGGAAGAAATCCTTAACAGCAAACCTGGCTTTGTAAAAGCGATGTGGTGTGGAGATCAGGCCTGTGAAGATATCATAAAGGAAAAGTATGCCGCCACCAGCCGCTGCATGCCTTTTGAACAGGAGCGGCTGTCCGATACATGCGTATGCTGCGGAAAGCCTGCGAAGAAAATGGTTTATTGGGGAAGAGCTTATTAATTTTTACGTGTTTCCACATTGTGGAAAAGTATGTTAGAATAGCATTATATAAAAAGCAGGAGGGTATCGGAAATATGAAGGTTTTGGTTATCAACTGCGGCAGCTCTTCCCTGAAATACCAGCTGATAGACAGCGACAGTGAAGAGGTACTGGCAAAAGGTTTATGTGAAAGAATCGGCATTGACGGCAGCAATATCGCCCATCAGCCGGCAGGCGGGGAAAAGGTAAAGCAGGAAGCGGATATGCCGGATCACACCGCGGCGGTTAAACTGGTTATTGAAAAGCTGACGGACGAAAAGGTGGGAGTGATCCGTTCCCTTACGGAGATAGATGCCGTAGGGCACCGTATGGTTCACGGCGGCGAGAACTTTTCCGGTTCGGTACTTATCAATGAGGAAGTGCTCCAGGCGATTGAGGACTGCAATGACCTGGCGCCCTTACATAACCCGGCGAACCTCATCGGTGTCAGATCCTGTCAGGCCATTATGCCCGAAGTGCCGATGGCGGCGGTATTTGACACAGCTTTTCATCAGACGATGCCGGAGAAAGCCTATTTGTACGGCCTCCCTTATGAGTACTACAAAAAATATAAAATCAGACGTTATGGCTTCCATGGCACCAGCCACGATTTTGTTTCCAAACGTGCAGCCGAAATCCTGGGAAAAGACAGAAAGGATCTGAAGATCGTCGTTTGCCATCTGGGCAACGGCGCTTCCGTGTCCGCAGTAAAATATGGGGAATCCGTGGATACCTCCATGGGACTCACACCGCTGGAGGGCCTTATTATGGGAACCAGGAGCGGGGATATGGATCCTGCCATTGTTTCCTTCCTGGCTGAAAAAGAAGGCATGAGCGCTTCCCAGGTCATTGACGTCTGCAATAAGAAATCCGGCGTCCTCGGCCTTTCCGACGGCTATTCCAGCGATTTCCGGGATCTCGTGCAGGCCTCGGAAGCCGGAAATGATCAGGCAAAGCATGCGCTGGAGGCATATGCTTACCGTGTGGGCAAATATATCGGCGCTTATGCGGCAGCCATGAACGGTGTGGACGTGATCGTATTCACGGCCGGCGTGGGTGAGAACAATTCGGAAGTACGTGCAATGATTGCCCAGTATATCGGATATCTGGGGACCAATATTGATTTGGAGAAAAATAAGGTGCGCGGGGAAGAAATCATTCTTTCCGATGAAGGAAGCGCGGTGGTTACCATGGTAGTTCCCACCAATGAAGAGCTTGCCATTGCCCGCGAAACAGTGCGGCTGGTAAACTAGTGCTCCATCCGGCCAGAAACGTTACTGACAGGATGGAGCACTAGGCAGCAGGATCGGACCGTAAATGCAGAGGTGCCGGAAGCGGGTTCCTAACCAAGAAAGTAACCCGCTTCCGGCATCTTTTTCCTTTCAAGAAAAAAGCAGGAGAGCATAAGGATGAACAATGAATATATCGCAAGCGTGAATTCGGGTGTTTTTTATCTGATAGTAGCCTGTGTCCTTCTTTTTATTACCGTAATGTGTTTTGTATATCTGATCAAAAGCTACCGCGCCGGCCTGGCTATCGGGATGGAGAAAAAAGTGCTGAAACGGGCGGTCATATCCAGCGCCACCTTCACCATTCTTCCCAGTATTAGCATTCTGCTGGGTGTGATAGCCCTCAGCGGCACCCTGGGCGTGCCCTTTTCCTGGCTGCGGCTTTCGGTTATAGGCGCTCTGCAGTATGAACTGAATGTGGCGGAAATCGCTGCCCAGAGCATCGGCCTTACCGGCCTGAAGCTGTCGGAAATGAGTATGTCGGCGTTTGTGACCATTGCGCTGGTAATGACCATAGGTATCCTCGGCGGTGTTTTCTGCTGTATTTTCTTTCTGAAAAAATATCTGGGCAAAATACAGAAGGCCCCCAAAGCAAAGGGCGACAGTAAACCCGGTTTTGGCGATCATGCCACAACCTGTATGTTTGTGGGCCTGTGCGGTGCGTATATCGGGTCCTATGTGGGAACGCTGACCAGTACCGGCAATTATGTCCCTCTGGCGGTCGCCGCCGTATCCGCGGCGGTCATGGCGGTATTCGAATATTTCACCAATAAAAAAGGCATGGCGGTTCTGGATAACTTCAGCATGGCTGTGAGTATGCTGGCCGGCATGGCTGCCGCCGTCATCATGAGCCTGGTTTAGAGGAGGGAAGAAGATGGACGAAAAGAAGATGGAACAGATCCGCGAGGACGAAGCCGTTAAGCAGGCTTTTCTGGATGACTTTAATAAGGGGATCCACAGGATTGGAAGATGTATGCTGATAGTCAGCGTCATCCTGCTGGTGGGCGTACCCTTTTTAATCGGGGCGGTGAACGGTGTAACACCCAGCCTGAAGGGCTTTCTGATCGGTTTTGCCAAAGTAGGGATCATTTATATTCCGGTGGCTGTCGTGGAGTTTCTTGTATATACGCCCATGCTGGGAGCCGGCGGAAGTTATCTGGCCTTCATTACCGGGAATGTGACCAACATGAAAATTCCTTGCGCCATGAATGCCAGGGATATTGCCAAAACCAAGGTGGGGACCCCGGAAAATGAAATCATTTCCACGATCAGCGTGGCTACCAGCGCTATTGTTACGACCCTGGTAATCGTGGCCGGCGTCATTCTGATGATCCCGCTGCGCCCGGTCTTGGAAAACCCGGTTCTTATCCCTGCTTTTGATAACGTGGTGCCGGCCCTGTTCGGCGCCCTGGGTTTAAAGTATTTTATGAAGAGCCCCAGGATCGCGGCGATCCCCGTACTTTCCATGACGTTGCTGTGTGTGTTGGTACCGGCAGCTATCTCCCAGACCAGCCTGTTGATGATACCGGCAGGGGGAATGGCCCTGCTGATTGGCTATTTTCTGTTTAAAAAAGGAAAGATATAAGAGAAGAAAAGGGGGTATCAAGTATGATAGGTAATATAATCCTGGCAGTTGTTATTTTGATTCTGCTGCTCGCGGCGGTTGTTGTCGTGAGGACCTGCATTTTGCAGCCCACTCCGGCCATGACGGCGAAGGTGGAATTACAGGAAAATGAAAGGGCGGCAGCGTATGGGGAAGCCCTGGCAAAAATGATACGTAAGGAAACCGTCTCCAGCCGGTTTGAGGAAGATAAGACAAAATTTTATGAATTCCATCAGATTCTGGAGGAGTTGTTCCCGCTGGTACATAAAACCTGTGAAAAGCATGTCTTTAACGGAAGCCTGCTTTTTAAATGGAGCGGCAGGGGGAAGGCAGAGCCTATCCTCCTCATGAGCCATCAGGATGTTGTGGAAGCCAACGGAAAGTGGGATCATGAACCCTTCAGCGGCGATATTGACGGCCACGGCAACCTGTGGGGCCGGGGAACGGTGGATACCAAGGCCAGCCTGTTTTGTATTTTTACCGCAGTGGAGGAACTGATAAAGGAAGGCCACCAGCCGGAAGGGGATATTTACATTGCCAGCAGCTGTACCGAGGAGTTCAGCGGGGAGGGTGCGCCGCTTACCGTGGCTTATCTGAAGGAACAGGGGGTGAAGCTTTCCCTTCTTCTGGATGAAGGCGGTATGATCATGGAAGAACCCATCGGAGGTGTGAAAGGCACCTACGCTATGGTGGGAGTCCTGGAAAAAGGCTATGGCGATCTGAAGTTTATAGCCAAAGGCAAAGGCGGCCATGCCAGTGCGCCCGGAAAAAACACACCGCTTGTACGGCTGGGCAGGTTCATGGCGGATGTGGAAAAACATGACCCCTTTACCAGCGAATTCAATCCCACCGTTCTGGAAATGTTCCGCCGCGTGACACCCAATATGAACTTTGGAATGAAGCTGGTATTTGCTAACCTGTGGCTTTTCAAGCCCCTTCTTAAGAAGCTCATGCCTATTATCAGCCCTGCCGGTGCGGCTATGCTCCACACCACCATTGCCTTTACCATGGCCAAGGGGGCGGACGGCCTTAACGTACTGCCACAGGAGGCCTATGTGACAGGAAATCTCCGTTTTATCCCCCATCAGTCCACCGATGAAAGCATTGAACTGATCCGTGAGAAAGCGAAGCAGTACGATTTGGAAACAGAGGTAATCTATAAGGATTATCCCTGCCCTGTTGTGAATTATTCACAAGCCGCCTTCAAAAAGGTGGAAGAGACCATCCATGAAATATATCCCGGAATCGGTGTAAGCCCGTATGTGATGACAGGAGGTACCGATGCCAAGTATTACAAGGATGTATGTGATAATTGTATCCGTTTTGCCCCGCTGTATATTAATAAACAGCAGTACGAAAGCATCCACGGGCTGAACGAAAACATCTCCGTGGGAGCCTTGCCTATGGGAGTGGACTTTTATAAGAAGATAATAAAAGACAGCTGACAGGAGGGATTCAATTCTGACCCTCTCAGTTTTTTACAGCCCGGACAGCCACATAAGAGTTCATATAGCAATCAAATAATCCCCCGCCGTCTCCGTCTTCGTAAAGATCGGAAATGAGAAAACCGGCTTTGATCAGGCCGCCCAGTTGCTCTGTCAGGCTGTGGCTGAACAAAAAGGGTTCCTGCTTCTTCCGCATTTCCTGTTTCCGATCTTCGCTTAAATCCCGCAGGGAATGAAAGGGCAGCTTGTATACCGTTGTGAGGGATTGCTCTTTACTGAAATCCGGATCGAACATAAAATGTTCTTCTTTTACATAACCCATCATCAGAATCCCGCCGGTTTTAATAATACGGGCACATTCCTCCCAAACGGGTTGAATGTTTTCGATATAGCAATTGGATACCGGATTGAAAATGATATCAAAGGTATTATCCGCAAAAGGAAGAGGCTTTTCCATGTCGCACAGCAGAGTTGTGATGGAATAGCCTTCTCTTTTTGCTGCCAGATTTTCATGCTCCAATTGTCTGGAAGACAGATCCGTGATTGTGACGATAGCACCATGCGCCGCAAAAACAGGACCCTGCTGTCCGCCGCCGCAGGCAAGGCCAAGAAGTTTTTTGCCCTTTAGAGGCGGAAACCAGCTCTCCGGAACATATTTGGAAGAGGTGAGGGAAACCTGAAGAATCCCCTCTTTTGCACGCAGATAATCTTCATGGCTGATTATCTTCGTAAATTGTGCCCGCCCGTCTTCGGTTCTGCCCTCTGCGATAGCATCCCAGGCTTTTGCATTATAATCTGTGTAATTCATTGTATCCTCCGTGTTCTATGTCTGTATCAATCCTATTCCTTATGGTTCCATGATTAGTAGCACTTCTATAGAAAAAGTAATGAGGTGGAGAAAAAAGAAGAATCTCTTCTTTTTTCGGTCATTATTTACTGCATATGATATCATGTTTTAGATATAATTTACACAATTATTTTAAAATACATATATTTGTTGACAGATTGCGCATGTTTGGCTTATAATCAGGTTAACCGGTTAACCCAAATATTAATTGTTTAAAATGAAGATAGATTTAGAACAGCCGCCTTAAAATAATAAGGCCCAAGAGGTAATATTTATGAAAGAAAAAGCAACGATCCGGGATGTGGCGGCCGCCGCAGGGGTATCTGCGGCAACGGTGTCCTATGTACTGAATGGTAAGAAAAAAGTATCGGAACAGACAAAGAATGCTGTTCTGGATGTCATCCGACAGATGGAGTATGTACCGGATTTGAATGCCCGGGGCCTGTCCCTGAAGGATACGAAGCTGATCGGTGTTGTGGTGCCCCAGACGGAACCGGGAAGTACCCTGATGTTTCGGAATAATTTTTACAGTGAGATTTTAGGAAGTATTGAATTCCATGCCAGGCAGAACGGTTATCATGTGCTGATATCGGCTACGGATGTAACGGAGGATTATCTGAATTTGATCCGGGAACGGAACCTGGACGGGGTTATCATTATCGGTACCTATCAGAATGAATTTTTGAGCCAGCTGAAACAGCTGGACGTACCAGTGGTTCTGGTAGACAGCTATTGCAAATACGACTGGTTCCATGCAATCCGTATCGACGATGAAAAAAGCTCTTACCTGGCTACAAAATATGTGCTTGACGCAGGGCACAGAAGGGTAGCTCTGGTATCCGGTATCCTTCATGAGAACGGTGTTATGAAAAAGCGCTTCAGCGGGTATCAGAATGCATTGGCCGATTACGGAATCCCTTACCGGGGGGAGTATCTGTTCGAAGGAAATGTGGATTATGACAGTGGTGTCAGCATTGCCGAACGGATTGCCCGGGAGAAGGTGGATGTCACTGCCGTAGTGGCTGCAGCAGATATTTTTGCGATCGGGCTTATGAAAGGGTTTTATGAGGAGGGGATCCGGGTTCCGGAGGACATTTCCGTCATTGGATTTGACGACCTGGATATATCCGCTTATCTGACTCCGGGACTCACCACGATTAAGCAGCAGATTTCCCTTAAGGGGGAACGGGCGGTCAGTATGCTGGTGCAGAATATGGCGGATCCCCATATGGCGAAGGTAGAGGAAATCCTTCCCGTACGGCTGGTGGAACGGGCCAGCGTCAAACGGATGGCCCCGGAAAAGGTGTAAAACGGCCCTTGAGAGGAACCGGTGGAATCGTACCTGAAAACGAATGGAAAATAAAAGACGAGGATGTATATATGGAAAAAAGGATTATGGGAAAAGGCCCCTGGCAGCAGACTGCGGCGCTGGGGAAAGGGAGGCAGGCCGTGCTGCGGCGGGAGCCTGCAGGGCAAACAGATCTTTTGTCCATTGAAGTGCCTTATGCAGGCGTTTATGGCATGGGGGAGAAGTACAACGGATTGAATCAAAAAGGAAAAACAGTTATAAACCAGGTGGTGGAAAAATTCTGCCGGCAGGGGGAGAACACATACCTTGCCGCTCCGTTTTTCGTGACGGATACGGGACTGGGGATTTACGTGGAAACAGATGAAAAAACGGAATTCCGGTTTCAGCAGACTATCGGGTGCAGGATACCCGCCGATGCGAAAGTGCATATTTTTACAGGGACGATAGAAGAGATTATCGCTGCTTATATGAAGCTGTTTGGACCGGCGCTGCTGCCGCCCGGATACAGCTTTGGGATATGGATATCCGCAAACCACTGGAACAGCCAGAAGGCGGTGGAAGAACAATTGCGGCAGTTGGAGGAGTATGGGTTCCCCGCCAGCGTGATGGTTCTGGAGGCGTGGAGCGATGAAGCGACCTTTTATATCTGGAATGGTGCAGGCTATGAACCAAAACCTGCGGGCGGGTTTCTTACCTGCGGGGAATTTGATTATTCCAAAAGTCCTTTCTGGCCGGAGCCCAAAGCCATGATAGAGGGACTGCATGAAAAGGGTATCCGGCTGGTCCTGTGGCAGATTCCCGTATATAAAAAGCAGGGGAAAGAGGAACCCGTTTGCAGACAGCTGGAGCAGGACAGAGAGAATGCGGTCAGTAAGGGGCTCTGCGTAAGGCGGAAGGATGGTACGCCTTACCAAATCCCGGAGGGTAACTGGTTCGCCGGTTCCCTGATCCCGGATTTTACCAATCCGGAGACTTGCAAAGACTGGTTCGGAAGGCGGCAGTATCTTCTGGATATGGGTGTGGATGGTTTTAAGACAGACGGCGGGGAATTCATTTACGAAGAAGACCTGGCATTTTATGATGGTATGACCGGCAGGGAAGCTAAAAATGTATATGCCCGGACCTATACCGAAGCCTATACCCATTTTCTGGAAAACGATCAGGTACTGTTTTCCCGCGCCGGATTTGCGGGGGCCCACAGAACGCCGATTCATTGGGCCGGGGACCAGCAGTCGGAGAATGGGGAGCTGTACAGCGTCCTTCAGGCAGGTTTGTCCGCGGCGATGACGGGCATCCCCTTCTGGAGTTTTGATATCGCAGGGTTTGCCGGCCCTCTGCCCACGCCTGATTTATACCGGCGTGCAACCCAGATGGCCTGTTTTGTACCGGTCATGCAGTGGCATTCCGAGCCGGACGGAGGGCAATTTAAGGAGCTGATGGCCGGGATGGACGGAAATAATGAACGAAGTCCCTGGAATATAGCCAAAGCCTGGAATTGTCCCGAATTTACGGAGGAAATGAGATACTGGCACAGGCTGCGTATGAATCTGTTCCCTTATCTGTACAGCACGGCGCGAAAATGCGTCAGGGACTTCCGGCCGATGATGCGGCCTCTGGTTTATAACTGGCAGGAGGAGCCGGAGGCGGTGCGGACAGAGGATGAATATATGCTCGGAGACAGTCTTTTGATTGCCCCTCTTTTACAGGAGGAGCAGCGGACGAGGCATTTATGGCTTCCGGAAGGCTGCTGGTACGGCCTGTTTACCCGGAGAAAATATGAAGGGGGGAGGCATGTGCAATCAGATGGGGAAGAACGCTTCCCGGTTTATCTGAGAGGCGGCCATGGCCTGGCATGCAATGGCCGTGCGCGGGAAGGCTTGTCTGCCGATACCGGAAACGGGACAGGAAAAACGGAGGATCTGCATTTCCTGCTTGCAGGGGATACAGGGACGGAACAATTCCTGGATGCCGGACATGAGGTATGGATCCGGTGGGAGGGAAAAAAGGTAACAGTGGAAGGGGCCGGGGACCTGCATATCACATGGGAGTTTGTGTCCTGACAGGAGTAATCCTTATTTTTTTAAGTGGTTAACCGGTTAAATGCAACACATATATTTACGCTTAAAAAGGATTTGCGCCGAAGCGCAGAAGGGAGAAAAGAATGAAAAAAAGAAATCTCAAAAAGTGGCTGGCAGTTATGATGAGTGCGGTGATGGTCATGTCCATGGCAGGGTGCGGTTCGTCGGAAACCGCGGTAGAAAGCCAGACTCCTGCAGAAACAGGATCAAAAGCTGCGGAGGAAGGGACAGCGGAAGAAAGCAAGGCGGCGGAAACCGTGGACGTTTCCGCACAGGGGGATGCCCAGGAGGCGGTAACCATTACCTATGCCAACTTTAACGCGTCCGGAAGCAATGAGGAAACCCTGCAGAAGATGTATGAAGCCTTTCATGAAGAATACCCCAACATTACGGTAACCATCGAAACCATTGGCTATGACGATTATTTCACCCAGATGCAGACCCGGGTAGCAGGGGGAACCGCACCCGACTGTTATGAACTGAATATTGAAAATTTTGCGGCCTATGCCAATAAGGGGGCATTGGCGGAGCTGACCGGCATCGATACCTCCGGTTATGACGAAACGGCCCTGAGCGCATTCAACGTGGACGGGAAACAATACGGCGTGCCCGGAAACTTCTCCAATGTGGTGCTCATTTACAATAAGGATCTTTTTGACCAGGCACAGATAGAGTATCCTTCGGATGACTGGACATGGGACGATGCGCTGAAGGCAGCGGAAGCAATCCGGGCACTGGATAAAAATACTTATGGGATTTATCAGCCGATTACCTTCAATGAATTCTTTAAGGTGGCTGCACAGTACGGCGGAAGTATTTTAAATGAGGATAAGACGGCTTTCACCATTAATTCTCCGGAAAACCTGACGGCTGCGGAAATGATGATCAATAAGGTGACGGAGAGCAATGTACAGCCAAGTGATGAGCAGATGGGCGGCATGGGTGACTGGGATCTGTTCCAGAGCGGCCGTCTTGGCATGATTCCCACCGGTATCTGGGCATTTTCCACCTTTACCGAGGGCTGTGATTTTGCATGGGATATATGCGTGGAGCCAGGCGGAACACAGAAAGCCACCCATTTCTTCAGCAATGCGCTGGCAGTGAATGCAAAGAGTGATAAAAAAGAAGCGGCAGCAACCTGGATCAACTGGCTGGCATCCAGCGATCAATCGGCGCAGATGCGGATTGATGCGGGCTGGGATCTGCCTGCAATCAATAACCAGGAAGTGCTTTCCGGGTACCTTGCCATCACACCTCCTGAAAACCGGCAGGCCGTATTTGACTCCCTGGATTATCTGGTGGTCGCCCCTATCATCGAAGACTATTCCCTGATGTCCGATATTATCACGGATAAGCTTTCCATGGCGGCTTCCGGAAAGCTTTCGGTAAAGGACGCACTGGATCAGGCACAGAGCGAATGTGAAGCCCAGATTACCCTGAAATGAACGCCCATGCCCGGTTAACCGGGCAACACCATGTATGAAAGCAGCCGGCCGAATGGCCATCAATATTATGTAAGCGGAGCTTTCACAATAAACAGGAACAGTAACGTGTGCGGCGGACGGTACGGTGCCCGGCCCCTGTCTTCCGGCAGGGGCCGTAAGGCCCGCCGCGGCTGCGGTCAAGGAAATGCGGGGATTCCCGCTGCGGAGATAAACAATTATGAAGAAAAAAAGGCGGTTTCAGGCGCTCCTGCAGTCTTTTCCATTCATGCTTCCCAGCTTTGCCGGCATGATTGTGTTCAGCCTGCTGCCCATCCTGATTTCTATAATTATCAGCCTGACCGACTGGAACGGGCTGGATGCACTGGACTGGAAAACCCTCTCCGGTCATTTTATCGGAATTGACAATTATATTAAAATACTGACTACCGCAGAGTTCTGGAAGGTGCTGGGACATACGATTTACTATATTGTACTTTATATTCCCCTTGTTTTTGCGGCAGCCCTGGGTGTTGCCGTTATCCTGAATAAAAACAGGAAGGGAATCACCGTATTCCGTATTATGTATTATATTCCCGTGCTGACCTCATGGGTTGCGGCAAGTCTGATCTGGAAATGGGTATTAAGCCCCCAGTATGGGATCTTTAACCAGCTTCTCTCCTTTGTGGGAATAAAAGGCCCCAGCTGGCTTACCAGTGAGGTATGGGCCATGCCCGCCATTGTGCTGGCGTCGGTATGGAAGGATATGGGATTTTTCGGGCTGTTCCTGCTCTCCGGGCTGAAAGCCATCGATACGGGCTATTATGAAGCCGCCAGGGTGGACGGTGCCGGGAAAAGCAGGCAGTTTTTTAAGATAACACTGCCTCTTTTGACCCCGTCTGTCTTTTTCTGCCTGATCATGTCCCTGATCAATGCGTTCCAGCTGTTCCCCCAGGTTATGATCATGACGGAAGGCGGACCCAACGGGGCCACTCAGGTAATGGTGGAACGGATTTATACCTATGGTTTTAAATATTTTAAAATGGGGTATGCATCGGCCTATTCCTGGCTTCTTTTTCTCATTATATTTATCCTGACCGGCGTACAGATGAAACTGCAGAAAGGATGGGTACATTATGAATCATAAATTCTGGCGGGCCTTCCGCTTTTATTTCGTATCCTGTCTGATCGCCGTGATCGTGATGGTCCCTTTTTTATGGATGGTTTCCACCTCCTTAAAAAGCAAGGGTGCACTGATGGAAATTCCAATTCGGTGGATTCCTGAAAATCCCACGCTGGACGCTTATCAAAAGGTATTTTCCAAATTTCCGTTTCTCAGGGCTATTTTCAACAGCTTTTTCATTACCGTAAGCTATACTCTGATTACGATACTGTCGGCTTCCATGGCGGCCTTTGCCTTCACCAAAATCCGTTTTCCCGGGGCAGACGGGCTTCTGAAGCTGTATCTGGCTTCTATGATGATACCGACCCAGGTGACGTTGATTCCGTTGTTTGTGATTATGAATAAGCTGGGGCTTATCAATACCTACCCCAGTGTCATCCTCCCTTCCCTTTTCCGGGTGTTCGGAATTTTTATGCTGGTACAGCAAATGCGTTCCATCCCCAATGATTTTATGGAAGCGGCCCGGATCGACGGCGCGGGAATGTTCCGTATATTCCGGGTGGTCATCCTTCCGCTATGCATGTCCTCCGTCGCCACACTGACGATAACCACGTTCATGGAAAGCTGGAATGACTATCTGTGGCCGCTGCTGATGCTGACGGATAAAAACAAGATGACGCTTACGCTTGCGCTGAACAACCTGAACGGCCAATATGGGACAGAGTATAATGTGCTTATGGCCGGCAGCCTGCTATCCATGCTCCCTATCATTCTCGTTTATACCTGTGCCCAGAAAAACTTTAAGCATGGGGTGATGGCCGGCGGGATCAAAGGATAAGAAAGAAGCGGAAGAAACGGCTGCGGGAATGGCAGGTACGTATTTTGCGGTTACACTTTCTGCCCCCTGGCTTGCAACAATATGTTTTAAAATACATAAACTACCTATTTTTATTGACTTAAAAATTTTTCAGACCTAATATAATGGTATAGAGGTATCTGTTATGCGCATTCTTGCGCCAACCCTGCAAAATGAAATCGCAGGGAATTCTGCGGCAAATATGGATAAATATACAACAACAGCGGATACGGCTAAAATCCGCTGTTGTTTCTATGATTCTGCAGTAACAAGGAAGATACAGAACAGTTCCTGAAAAAGAATACGTAAGGAGGCATGAAATGGAAAACCAGGAAAAGAAGCATAAGCGGCGCGTCCGTTATTCGGGCGCTTATCCGAAAAGCTATAAAGAAAAATATAAGGAGCTGAATCCCGAAAAATACGCGGACACGGTATCCCGGGTCATCCAAAAGGGGAGCACCCCCGCAGGGATGCATATTTCTATTTGTGTCAATGAGATTCTGGAATTCCTGCAGATTAAGCCCGGACAGACCGGTCTGGACGCCACGCTTGGTTATGGAGGGCATACACTGGAAATGCTCAAGTGTCTGGACTCCCGCGGGCATCTGTACGCTCTGGACGTGGATCCGATAGAGTCTGCGAAAACAAAGGAACGGCTTGAGAAGCTGGGATTCGGAGAGGAGATTCTTTCCGTCCGGCTGCAGAATTTTGCCGATATTGACCGGGTGTCTGCGGAAGCGGGGCTGTTTGATTTTGTACTGGCGGATCTGGGCGTTTCTTCCATGCAGATCGATAACCCTGACCGGGGGTTTTCTTATAAAACGGACGGCCCTCTGGATTTGCGCATGAACCCGGAAAAGGGGATCAGCGCGGCAGAGAGGCTTACGGAGATTACCCAGGAAGAACTGCAGGGCATGCTTCTTGAGAATGCCGATGAACCCTATGCGGCAGAGATTGCCCGGGAAGTGGTTTCCCGGCGGCGGCGGGGAAAACCTATTGCTGCCACAGGGGATCTGCGCCGGGCGGTGGAGGATGCGCTTTCACAGCTGCCGGCTCCGGAACGGAAAGAAGCGGTGAAAAAATCCTGCCAAAGAACCTTCCAGGCTTTGCGGATCGATGTAAACAATGAATTTGAGGCCTTGTATTCCTTTATGGAAAAGCTGCCGGGTGTGCTGGCACCAAACGGCCGTGCGGCGGTTCTGACCTTCCATTCCGGGGAAGACCGCATCGTAAAGAAGTTCTTTAAACAGGATTATAAGGAAGGGCTTTACCGGGAAATATCCAGGGATGTCATCCGCCCTTCCCAGGAGGAATGCAGCAGAAACAGCCGCGCCCGGTCTACGAAAATGAGATGGGCTATCCGCTCGGAGGGATGAGTATTCCTAGAGAATCCCTGAGGCCGGACGATGGGCTAGATAGATACGATCCGGTCTGCCATTTCTTCCGCCGCCTTACTGTTACTGATGATAATAGCGGCTGCCTTGTCCTGACGTACCCGTTCCTTCAGGTTTGCCATAAGCTTTTTTTCCGTCTCCCGATCCAGGGCGCTTGTGGCATCGTCCAGCAGGTACAGGCCGGCGTGAACCAGAAACATGCGGGATAACAGGAGCCGCTGCTTTTGTCCCCCGGAAAGCATCACGCCGTTTTCTCCTATCAGCGTATGCAGGCCGTCAGGCATATGCATGATTTCCTCTGCAATACAGCCTTTTTCCAGAGCCTCCAGGCAGGCCTCATCGGTGTAATCCCTTCCCATGGTCAGATTTTCCCGGATCGTGGCATTTTGCAGATGGGAGTTCTGCAGAATGCATACTGTGTGGGGCGGACGGAACAGAGTAAAGGGATCCTTTTGTTCTGCTGCGTTCCATCGTATTTCTCCGCAGGTGCGGGGGACAAGGCCCAGCAGGGCATGAAGCACGCTTGATTTCCCGGAAGCAACAGGGCCGGAAAGAACAAGGATTTCCCCGGAATGCAGGGTGAATTCCACATCCCGGACACCTCTGCCGTCCTCATAAATGCAGGAGAGATTTTTTACCTCCAGCTGCCGGAAGGGGTCTTTCAGGATATCGGAAAAAGCAGGGGGCAAATCCGTTTCGGGCAGAGCAGCACAGGAGATATTCTTGATGCCGGCCCGGATCAGGTCTCCGTCCCTGCCCAGACAGTCCATGTTATCTTCTCCGGCGGTTTCGGCAATCCGGTGCCAGGAAACCTCCGCCTTCTTTGTTTCCGTGTACAGTTCGATTATACGGAGAATGCAGTCATTCAGGGTATCCAGGTAACAGATAAAGATAGAGAAATCACCCAAAGGAAATCTGCCCGAGCGCATAAGGCCGGCAACCCCTGCCATCATGGCGGCAACACAGATGACGGAGGCGATATCCACCGCGGAATTTACCGCGGACTGGAACAGGTTATCGTTTATCAGGGCCCCGGTGCGCTGCTCCAGGACGGAATCATATCGTTTCAGAACGGAGTTTCTGCCTCCTGCCGTTTTGATAGAAAGTACCGCGGTTACCATGTCGGCCAGCGTATCAGAAACAAAATCGTGCATGGCCCGGTTCTGTCTGCGGCTTTCCCCGATCCGGCCGGATAATTTCCGGATAAGGAACAGAAACAGGGACAGAGGGAGAAAAAGTAACAGGGTTATTTTCCAGTTGATAAGAAGAAGGGAACCGATGGCTACCAGGGTATATACCAGATAGCCGGTTACCTCAGTCAGCAGTTCCGCTGGAAACACAGCGGCGGGCACATCATCATCCAGCTGTTCAAAGGTTTTTCCCGCATTGGCGGCCCTGTCTTTCATACGCCTGCTTTGCAAAAGGCTCCTGAAAAACTGCAGCCGGAGGCTGTCCTGGTAATAGTAGCTTCGCAGGACATCCACATAGGCTGACGCTTTTATGCACAGGCAGCGGAATGCGCAGTTCAGGGCCATAATTACAAAGCAGGGCCAGATCCTGCGCAGGATTCCCAGACCGCGTATGCTTTCCTGGAGACTGTTCAGAATCCAGCGTAAACAGCTTATGTTTACGGATGCGTAGCAAAAGATGCCGATATTGAGAAGGATGCTGAACAGAGTGAGCCAGGGTTTTATTTTTAGGGTCTTATAATAAAAGGAGCCATAGTGTTTCTTTTTCATGGGGAGAATCTTCCTTTCCCGTACCTTCCCTTTCCGGCAGGGCAAGGGAATACAGATTATGAAACCGGATTTTACCGGTGCCGGATACTCTTTGGTCAGAATCCCGTACGGTGCTGCCGGGACGGGATCGCTACAGTTTTGTTTACGACAGACAGCGCCTGCGCATGGTGGGCAATCAGGATAACGGTCCGATCTGCAGTCAGATGCTTTACGGCATCCATCAGCTCTTTTTCTTTTTTCCTGTCCAGATTGGCGGTGATTTCGTCCAGGATGATTACCTGGGGATCACGCAGGAACAGCCGGATTATGCTTATGAACTGTCCTTCCCCCGAGGAAATGCTGCCTTCGGCTAAGGAAAGAGGGGTATCCAGGCCTTTCTCAAAACCTTCCAGCCAGTCCTTCAGGCCCAGGGCGTTTACCGCTTTATAAATAGCATCATCCCCGATGTCCTGATCAAACAGGGTGATGTTATCACGAAGCGTACCATGTAACAGCTGGGTTTTCTGGGGACAGTACAGGATTTTTTCCCTCAGTTCCTCCAGACGGTAGCTGGCAGATTCCAGGCCATTGATGTAGATGCTGCCGGGCGGGCATTGGTAAAGCCCTGCCAGGAGCTTTACCAGCGTGGATTTTCCGCATCCGGTTTCACCTGTAATACCCAGGCAGTCCCCCTTTTTTAGGGAAAGGTTGATTCCATGGAGAATTTCAGGGCCTCCCTCATAATGAAAATGCAGATCCTTCACCTCCAGGGACCGGAACTCCGTCAGGGAGGCAGTCTGTCCCGCCCTGTCCGTTTCCGCTGGCTGCTTTAAAAAGGCTTCCACCCTCTTTTTCCGTGCGGCTGCATTCTGCAGCCCGCCCAGATGGTTCCGGAAAGATTGGAGAGGTGCATAGATCAAGTCCACATAGTTGTAAAACAGATAAGCCGTTCCCAGGGTGATTACCCCCTGATCCCACAGGAGAGAGGCGATGAGCAGGGTACCGGATATGCTGATTACTTCCAGTACGGTGGAGGCTCTCCAAAGCCTGCCGTACATCCGGCCTGCGGGGAGGGACTCCCGGAATTTTGCATGCATCGCCTTTTTCAGGGAAAGCAGGGTATACCGGTCTGCGCCTGCCAGATGGATTTCCACGAGATTATCCAGCTTATCCTTCAGGAAACCGTTAAAGACTGCGGCTGCCTGGCTGCTTTTCAAATAGCATTTTGTGCCGAAATCCGAAATGGCTTTGTATACCCGGATACTCACCAGGCATACGGCGAGCATCAGAAGGGCGAGCGGCCCGTTTTTCATACCTACTGTAAGAAGGACGCCGGTGAGCAGAAGGGCACTGGTTCCTATGCGGAGAAATAAAATCTGATAATAGTCATAAACGCCTTCCACATCCTCGTCCAGACGGGTCATGATTTCACCGCTGCTGAAGGTTTCGTGGGCGGTCATGGGTAAACAAATAAAATGTTCCAGCATTTGGTGCCTTATCCGGTTTGTGATTTTCCCCCCAAGCCTGGAAGAGAGATAGACTTCGCAGATCCCTGTCCCTTTTTGTGCAAGGACCGTTGCCAGATATCCGGCTATCATGAGGGCGATTGCCGTTACCGGGGCTTTGTATTCCGCTTTGTCGATAAAGGCGCTCAGAAACCGGGGAGCCAGGATTTGCAGGCATGTACCGGCCAGTATTACGGCGATCAAAAGAAACACCGTCCGTTTGTTCTGTTTTAAAATATCCATTGTTTTTCCTGTGATTGCTGCAGTTGAGAGGTAACGGTGAAGGTAAGGAACCGTTACATTGCGGGTATGAGGAGGACACGTCCCGGGGCAGGTTTATGGGAATCCCCTTGCAAACTTATCATAAAATACCGGAAGGAGAGGGGACAAGGGAGAGAATAGTTATAATTTTTTTCTACCTAAACAATCCGGGAGGGATGTCGTCTGAACGGTTACCAAAAGATAATAAAAATAGTAATTATTTCTATTATTGTTATTGACAAGCAAAAAAGGATGGGATATACTGGAACCATCAAAGAAAACGACCTGCGGATCACCGGCCGGCGGGGAATGCAGGCCGGACAGCAAGGCAAAGGGACAGCCGCGGCAATTCTCTCAGGAAAGAAAGGACAAAGGATGAGCAAGCATAATTTTACGGATATCAGGGTTCCCATAGAACCGGACAACCCGTCCATATGCAGGGATGAGGCCAAATGTATCAAATGCGGCCAGTGCAAAAAGGTATGTACGGAAAGCATCGGGGTGGCGGGACGCTATGACCTGGGCCTTACGGGAGACAACGCTATCTGTATCCATTGCGGGCAGTGCGCCAATGTCTGCCCTGCAGGCAGTATTACGGAACGGTATGAATATAAAAGTGTCAGAGAGGCGGCGGCAGACCCGGAACGCATTGTTATTTTCAGCACCTCCCCTTCCGTCCGTGCTGCGCTGGGTGAGGAGTTCGGCATGGCGGACGGAAGCTTTGTCCAGGGGAAAATGGTGGCGCTGCTGCGGAAGCTGGGTGCGGATTATGTCCTGGATACCAATTTCGCCGCAGATATGACGATTATGGAGGAGGCCGGTGAACTGGTGGAACGGCTGACCAAAGGGACAGGCCCCCTGCCTCAGTTTACCAGCTGCTGTCCGGCCTGGGTGAAATATGTGGAGACCTATTATCCCGATGTAAGGGATTATCTGTCTTCGGCTAAAAGTCCTATCGGCATTCAGGGTCCTACCATTAAGACCTATTTTGCAAAGAAAATGGGTCTTGATCCCAGACGGATTGTCAATGTGGCCCTTACCCCCTGTACGGCTAAAAAGTTCGAAATCCGCCGGGAAGAAATGAATGCCGCAGGGCGTTATCTGGGAATCGAAGGAATGCGTGATATGGATTACTGCATCACCACCAGAGAACTGGCCGCATGGGCAAGGGAAGAGGAAATCGACTTCGCAGGGCTTGTGGATGAGGATTATGACGGCTTTATGGGGGAAGGCTCCGGTGCCGGTGTGATTTTCGGGAATACCGGCGGGGTTATGGAAGCCGCAGTCCGGACAGCCTACCATATGGTAACCGGGGAAGAAGCCCCGCCGCTGCTGTATGAGCTGCAGTCCGTCAGAGGGCTTGACGGCGTAAAGGAAGCTTTTGTCTATATCAATGATGATGTGATCCTTAAACTGGCGGTGGTATATGGAACCGCTAACGCGGGACGCCTTCTGGAAAAGATAAAAAACGGGGAAAAGCAGTATCATTTCGTGGAAGTGATGACCTGCCCCGGAGGCTGTATCGGAGGCGGAGGGCAGCCAAAGGACACGCAGTGGAAGGGGGAGACCCTGATTAAGGCCCGTATCCAAAGCCTGTACGAAAGAGACAGGCAGATGAAGATACGCTGCAGCCATCAGAATGAAGAGCTTATCCGGCTGTACGGGGAGTTCTACGGAAAACCTCTGAGCAGTCTTGCAGAACAGATGCTTCATACTTTTTATGTGGACAGAAGCGCTGATTTGGGAGTAAAATAAGAACAGTTAATCGTTACGGAACACTAATTTTTTCAAAAGAAAAGGAGAACATGTTATGGCAGAATTAAAAGGATCCAAAACAGAAAAGAATCTGGAAACCGCATTTGCAGGGGAATCTATGGCAAGAAACAAATATACATACTTTGCTTCCAAGGCCAGAAAAGACGGCTATGTGCAGATTGCCAATATTTTTGAAGAGACAGCCAACAATGAAAAAGAGCATGCAAAAATGTGGTTTAAGCTGATTAACGGCGGTATCGGCACAACGGCGGAATGTCTGGAAGCAGCCGCGGAAGGTGAGAATTACGAGTGGACAGATATGTATGCAACCTTTGCCAAAGAAGCGAAGGAAGAAGGCTTTGACGAAATCGCAAAATTATTTCAAGGCGTAGCCAGGATTGAAAAAGAGCATGAAGAAAGATACCGGAAGCTTCTTGCCAATGTAAACGGCGATCTGGTATTTTCCAAGGACGGTGATGTGGTATGGCAGTGCTCCAACTGCGGACATATCTGCGTAGGCAGGAAAGCTCCCGAGGTTTGTCCGGTTTGTGCACATCCGCAGGCGTATTTCCAGGTAAAGGCTGAAAATTACTAAGGAGAACTGTTGTCCCTGTTGAAGAGGAAGGGAAATGGCAAATGTCCGTAAATACCGGATAACCGGTATCTGCGGACATTTTTTACCCCTTTTGCCCGGGGCGTTCAGATTGCAGGAATGCATTTTCAAACACACTCTAGAACACCGCCTGCACAAGAATCATATACAGCACGGTACCTCCGCCGATGCTCAGAAGCATGTTGTGCTTCCACTTATGTACACCGAGAACAAAGGCCGCCGCCAGCAGCTCCGGTATCCCATGGGAGCCTTCCGTGATGGAAACGGACTTAAAACAATAGATCACCAGCATGGCAATGGCGGCAAACGGAAGAACAGTACCGAGATAGGTGACAATTTCCGGCGTTTTTTTCCCTGCGGGAAAGAAAAGGAAGGGAAGCGCGCGGGTGAGTATGGTGATGAAGGAGATAGTTAAAAGCGTGATAAGGATTTGTATACTTGTCATAGGGGTTTCTCCGTTGTACATTGTTTTCTGAACAGGATAAGGAACACGAGGATGCCTGCCATGGAGAACAGAAGAAAATTATCGCTTCCTGCCGTAACCAGACAGATGACCGTAAGGATCAGGCCTGCGGCGGCGGGGATATGGTTGGCGGTGCTTTCCCATTGCTCCAGGAAAATGACCAGAAACAGGGCGGTCATGGCGAAATCAATGCCCGTGGAATCAAAAGGGAATATATTTCCCGCCAGTACCCCGGCCAGGGTGCCAAACACCCAGTAGCTCTGATCCAGAAGGGCTATGAAGAACAGGAAAAATTTCCGGTCAATTCCCTCCGGCGGTTTGGCGGCGCATTCCAGAGAATAGGTTTCATCCGATAAGGAAAATATCATATAGGGTTTCAGTTTTCCCATAATTTTAAATGGCTCCAGCATAGAAAGCCCGTAAAAAAGATGGCGGGCATTTACCATAAGGGTTACCAGGGCGGCAGAAAGCGGTGCAAAGGGCACAAGAAGCAGTTCAATAGCTACAAACTGCATGGAACCGGCATATACAAACAGACTCATGAATAGTGCCCATCCATAAGCAATTCCTTTGCTGGTCAGCAGGATGCCGAAGGCCATGCCAAGAAAAAGATATCCCATCATGACCGGCAGGGTATAAGGAAACGCCGCCTTGAGAGCTTTACTTTTCATAATGTCCGAACCTCCCGAAAATACGGATATTTGGTAATCCGTTCCGATGGGTTACCGGAATTAATTATATCCGTAACCGCCGGGGTTTGCAATCCTCGTTTTTTTAGTTCCCGTCTTTTCCTGCGGGATGAATGGGATCTGCTGGACAGACCCGTTATGAAAAGGTATGATGAAGGCAGAGATAAGCGAGGTAATCATGAAAAATCTGGCAGAACAATTCGATGGTTTGAATGAACTGATATATGTGTCCGACAGGGAGAGCTATGAGCTGCTTTTCCTGAATAAATGCGGGCTTCAGGTATTCGGATATGATGATTTCCGGCAGGTGAAGGGCAAAAAATGCTATGAAGTCCTTCAGGGAAGGACACAGCCCTGTGAATTCTGCAATAATCATCTGCTATCCGAGGACAGCTATTATGAATGGGAAAGAGACAACGAGCTGGCGGAGGGCCATTTTCTTCTGAAGGATAAGCTTGTGGATTGGGATGGCAGCGGTCGTCTGGCAAGGATGGAAATTGCGCTGGACGTGACCAAAAGCGTCAGGGAAAAGAAACGGCTTCAGGAGACTCTGGACAGGGAGCGTGTGGTGCTGGAATGTATCCGCATGATGCATTCTTCCATGGACGTGGATGTGGCGATCCAGAATACCCTGCGGGTCATGGGCGAATATCTCTGCAGCGAGCGGACCTATATTTTTGAGATATACGGAAGCCTGATGGACAATACCTTTGAATGGTGTGCGCCGGGAGTGGATCCTCAGATTGATAACCTGAAAGATGTGCCGGTGACGGATGTGCGGCGGTGGATGACCTTCTTTGAAAAAGGGGAAAGTGTAATCATCAATGATCTGGAGGATATCAGGGAGAGTGACAGGAAGGAGTACGAACGCCTCTGTCCCCAGAATATCCATTCCCTGGTAACTGTGCCCCTGATAGAAAATGATGCGGTGATCGGTTTTTTCGGGGTGGATAATCCGCCTGTTAAGGATTTGGAAAATACCACGGCTATCCTTAATATCCTTGCTTACTTTTTCCAGTCACTTCTTTCCCGGAGCCGGATGGAGGAAAGGCTTAACCAGCTCAGCTTTACGGACGGGCTGACCGGAGCCATGAACCGGAATGCTTTTATCAGGGATATCACCCCTCCTCTTGCGGGACAGGGATGGGGTGTTATTTTTATTGATATCAACGGGTTGAAGGAAACGAATGACCGGTACGGACATGTGGCAGGGGATGAACTGCTCATACGTACCTATCAGAAAATCTGCGGCGTTTTTAAGGAGTCCGCCAAGTACAGGACAGGCGGGGATGAATTTGTCATCCTCTGCAGAGATTTGAAAAAGGAAGAATTTCTGGAAAAAGCGGCCCGCCTGAAAGGTATCTTCCGGGAAGACAACAGCAATGCCGCTGCGATAGGGGTAAAATGGACACAGGCTGAAAACTCGCTTCAGGAGGTGGTAAACGAGGCGGAAAACCTGATGTACCAGGATAAGAAAAGCTTTTATTCCGTCCTGCTGGCATCAGGGGAAGGAGAGCAGGTGAGGAAACGGTATAAAACGGACCTGTTACAGCGGGAAAATCTGCAGGGATGTATGCTGGACATCCTGGAGGAAGCGCAGATAAAACAGATCGCAAGCCAGATGCTGTACCTGTATTTTGAAAAGCAGGATGTGGAGGGTATGCTGCAGTACATGGATGAAGCCTGTGCCCTGACGGACGAAGAGCATCCCAGGGTTTACGGACGCAAGGAGGCGGAGGCTTATTTTACCAAAATACAAAGGACGGCGGCCGGCTGCAGGATACGGGATCTGGAACAGTATACCAGAAAGCTGTCCGAGGACACCTGGCTGTGCTGTGACTGGTGCTATCTGGAGCAGCCTGACGGAAAGGGACATCTGCAGCGGAGAATGTTTAAGGACAGCAAAATTTTAAAGAAACAGCTGAACGGCGAATTCCGCTGCTGCTTTGATCATATATCCCGTATGCCTCCCACGGAAGAAGGGGAACCGTCCTGATTCCGCCCCGGAAAAAAGAGCGGCCCCCGCAGGGGCTGCTCTTTTCAGAAGGGATGTTCAGGCCTTCACATCCGCTTTTTTCAGATATCCTATTCCCAGCAGTACGAAAAGAGTCAGGAATATGGTGCAGCTTAACAGAAAAGGCAGGGGGGAGCTGGACAGGATATCTTCCTCCCGGTTGGAATTCATACCAAGAAGCATGAGGGAGTAAGGAAAATAAAGTCCTAAATCCTTTGCAGAAAACAGGAGGCCGCCGATGCTGCCCAGCAGGGCGATAGCGATAGGAAGGGCAAAGCTTCTGATAACGGAGGACAGCAGAAGCTGCAATGCGGCGATAGCCAGGCCTCCCACACAGCCCCGCAGCAGCCAGATAAAGGTTTCCGGAGGAGGAAAGCCGGTCATTCCCACTGCACGGCCGCTGATGAAATATAAAGCGCCCACCCAGAGCTGGGTCAGAAGCGTGACACAGCCGATAGCCAGGAACTGGGATAAATACAGGACGGGAACCGGTATGGGGGCGGTCATCAGGGCATTCCGGTTGTGGTTAAAATTTTCCACACGCCAGAGATAGGCGCAGTAAACGGCAATCAGGGGGCCGTAGAAAAAGTTGGAATAAAACAGGGTGGTCTGTGTCCATAAGCTGTACCACAGAGAATCGAGAATTTCCACGTTCTGCAGGTAATTGGCACAGCCCATTACGGTGCTGATAATGGGCAGGAGGAGAAACACCACCCAGATAAAGGATCGTTTCAGTTTCATTAGTTCGGCGCGCATACAGGATAAAAGCATAGTCAGACCTCCTTCTTCAAAAACAGATGTTTCCCCGTGATATAGAGCGCCGCCGCTGCAAGAAGGAAAACACAGAACCAGCCCCAGGGGAAGGGGCATTCATATATATACATGCTGCGGGTGCTTTCGTCATACCAGGAGGTAAGGGTCATTCCTACCATATAATAGCCCCAGGGTACAACGTTTGCCAGGCTTCCCATAGGGAAAAAGGCGGAAAATACGCCTACCATGCTGCCCAAAAGGCCGATAAAGACAGGCACGAGCTGGCTGGTCAAAAGCAGGGAAAGAACCTGCTGCATCAGATACAGCACCAGGCTAACCACAAAGAGCACGGCAAGGAAGTTCAGCAGATGCTTTACGGGAAGTTTCTGGGTAAAGGGAAGCAGTGCGCCCAGCAGAAGTACGTTTCCGGCTTCCAGCAGGGTGAGGAAGAGGATGTATATGGCTCCCAAAAGCAGCTTGACGTCAAAAATCCTTTTTTTCTCCTGCATGGTACACAGCAGCTTATAGGTATTTCCCTTGTTTTCCGCATCACAGATGCGGCTGGCCATGACCGCCAGTATCAAGGGAAGGAAGATCGTATTGATCAGAGGAAGCTGGAATAACAGGGTGAAATATCCTTCTGCCGCGGCTTCCGGTTTAGAGAGATAGCTGTTGGACATCATCCATAGGAATTCCGTTGCCACCACGCCCGGCGGCAGCAGCCAGAGGAAACGTCCCCTGGTTTTTTTGCATTCTACGAGTAAATCGGTTTTCACAGGCTCACCTTCCTTCCGGTCAGATCCAGGAAGATATCCTCCAGTGTCTGCTGCTGATCCTGGATTCGCAGCAGGCCGGTCCCGGCTGCGGCAAGCCCTTCCATGAGATGGGCCAGCCTGTCATCCGGCATATCCCGGAAGGTGAGGAAGTCCCCTTCTAGGCGGCAGCTGATTTTCTGTTCCGTCAGGTAACGGAAGGCGGCTTTCTTATCTATAGTGCGCAGCCGTATCTGTTTCCGGCTGTGCTCATACAGGTGGGCGAGGCTGTCCTGGAATATCAGCTCCCCCCGGTCGATGATGCCTGTATGGGTAGCCATCTGATCAATTTCACTGAGCAGGTGGCTGGATACCATGACGGTCATTCCGTATTTGCCGGGAAGGGAACAAATCAGTTCCCGCATTTCCTGGATGCCGGCAGGATCCAGGCCGTTGGTGGGTTCATCCAGAAGAAGAAGCCTGGGGCGGCCCAGCAGGGCCGCAGCGAGGCCAAGCCGTTGCTTCATGCCCAGGGAATAATGTCCGGCTTTCTTGTCCTGCTGTTTTTCCATGCGCACGATGTGCAGGACTTCATCGATTTCTTTATCCGCTACCCCCTTAAGCAGGCAGACGATTTTCAGATTTTCCCGCCCGGTAAGATGGGCATAATAGGAAGGGGATTCAATTAAGGAACCGGTGTTCCGCAGGATTTCCAGCCGGTTTTTATCGTTCATGGTCTGCCCAAGCACCTCTACGGAGCCGCCGCTGCATTTAATCAGTCCCAGGAGCATTTTCATGGTGGTGCTTTTCCCCGCGCCGTTGGGGCCGAGGAAACCGTAAATGCTTCCTTCGGGGATCCGCAGATCCACATTGTTTACACAGGGAGTGCCGTTGTAAGATTTTGTCAGATTATTTGTTTTTACTGCCAGTGCCATACTGTTCTCCATTTCTACGGCTGGTAAGGCCGTGTCTGTTTCTGCCACATTTTCTTATGGTCTGTTTTTTGGTATGTAACTCAAACTTCGCAGGTGCCAAATGGCCCTCCGCCCGCTGTCTGCGTGGCGCTGCCGGGATGGAAAAGGAATTTTCTTCAGCGCCTTTCTAATTACTTTAGTAATTTGCCATGGAGATGAGACCGTTCAAGTGTGTCAGCCTCATCTGACACACTTGATGCCCT
>NZ_QUES01000053.1:0-37453 GCF_003478085.1 Eisenbergiella sp. OF01-20
GCAGGGCAGCAGGCCGCACAGGGAAGCAGGGGCGGGGGACACCAAACTTTTTTATCTGCACCCAGAATTGACAGACAGATTGTAACCGCCGCCGGGTTACTCTATAATAAGAAGAAACAATGGTGGGGGCATACATGAAAAAGAGACTGAAAAACCTGTCGATCCAGCAGCGGATTAGCTATTCCTTTATTTTGTTTTTTACGGTGCTGGTCATCTGCATCATTTTTGTCCTGCGGGGGATTTACAGCAGCCAGATGTACGAAAAACTCATACAGGGTAGGAATTATGAGGATAATCTGATTGTGCAGCAGATGGCAGGGCTGGCATCCAATACCGCCAGCTGCTGCAACAGTATTATCGTAAATCTGAATAATACCCTGGAACTGAACGGTTCATCCCTTTTTTACCCCAACCTGTATAATACGTCCACGAAAAAGAAAATCCTGAATATTATTGAAAACAGCTTTCTTCTTTACCCGGATGTGGGCCATATTGCTGTCCTTTATAATAACGGGGATATGTATGAGAAGGAGCGGAACCGCTCCTACCGAAGCTCGGACGGAAACCTGGAGCTGGTACGGCAGTTTGGGGATATGGGGATCACCACCACCGGCCAGTGGTATTATTCCCTCAGGATAGAATCCGCATTTTCCGGTTTTAACCTGCATTATGTAAAGGTATTAAGAGATGTGGAGAGCAATGCGGATGTGGGCTACATCATCCTGGAGCTGGACGAACAGAGGCTGTATGAAACCTATCAGTATAAGGACGGCGCCCCGGAAGTGGATATTTATCTGACGGATAAAAACGGTATGCTCCTTTCCAGCGACGACAGGGAGGCCATGAGGGTGCTGCGCGCCGCGTCTGATTACAGTGCCCAGTCCGCCTGTTCGGAGGAAATATCCAGCCGGGTGGAAGATAAAAAGGCAGCGCCGGGATACCGGATAGGCAGCTACCAGGTGAACGATACCTGGAGGCTGACTACGGTTTTGGACGTCAAAGCCTCTTTATCGGCAGTAAATAACATGACTCTGGTCATTATCGGGGTGAGCCTGCTTCTTCTGTGTGTGTTTAATGTACTGAGCATCGCTATCGCCCGCCGCATTGCCCGCCCCATTTCCCAGCTGTCCGGGCATATGCGTAAATTCACCGATTCCCTTCCGGAGAATCTGCCGGAAACGGATGCGGAAAATGAAGAAGGTATTCTGATATCCAGCTTTAACCAGATGGTCTGTATGAACCGGGAGCTGTTCGAAAAGGTAACCAATGAAAAAAAAGAGAAAAGACGGCTGGAGCTGGCTTTGCTCCAGGCCCAGATCAAACCCCATTTCCTGTATAACACCCTGGATACCATTTTCTGCTTAAACAGCATGGAATGCTTTGGGGATGCCAGCCGCATGATTAAACTGCTCGCGGATTATTACAGGCTGGTGCTGAACAAGGGGCTGGACTGGGTCTGGATGGATCAGGAACTGGAGGCACTGCAGAAATATCTGGAAATCCAGTCGGTACGCTATAACGACAGCCTCAGCTATTCCATAGAGATGCCGGAGGAGCTGCGCGCTTTTAAGATTCCCAAGCTGACGCTGCAGCCGCTGATAGAGAATGCCATTTACCATGGCATTAAACCAAAAAACGGCAGGGGGCATATCCTGGTTACCGGAGAGCTTGTGGATGACTGGGCTTATATTTATGTGGTCGACGACGGAATCGGCATGAGCCGGGAAACCTTCGGACGGATTTTATCGGGAGAGCAGAAGGAAACGGATACGGAAAGCTTCGGGCTGAAAAATGTGTCGGAACGGCTGAAGATTTTTTATGGCAGGGGTACCTGCATCCAGCTGGATGATACCCCTATCGGCACCAGTATTGCCTTATGCATCAATCTGAAAAGGAGCGGCGGACATGAAGTATAAGGTTCTTCTTGTGGATGATGAAACTATCTATCTGCAGTATCTGTCCCGGATCATAGACTGGGGGGAGCTGCAGTGTGAAATATGCGGTTATGCCAAGGATGGAGAGGAGGCGCTTTCTCTGATACGGGAATGGCATCCGGATATTGTGTTTATGGACATTTCTATGTCAAGAATGAACGGGCTGGAGGCCTGCGAAGCCATTAAGGGTACGGAAAACGAAACAAGGGTAATTATCATGACGGCCTATGATGAATTTTCCTTTGCCCATCAGGCGATCAAGCTGAATGTGTTCGATTATCTGCTCAAACCCTTTGATAAAGAAGAACTGAAGGAAGCCCTGGGAAAATGCATCAAGGATATTGATGAATCCAAGAAAAACAAGCATCTGAGGCAGGAAATGCTCTTACGAGATGCGGTGGAAGCCCAGCCGGAGCTTCTGATGTGGAAGAAAGCGGATTCCTCCCCGAAAGCAGATACTTCCCTGGAAGAAAGGCCTTTCCTGGAAGGGCTCCCCCGGAAAGGAAGCCATTATGCGGTGGCGATCCTGCGGATGCGCAAAGGCTGTGCCGACTGCGATAGTACCAGGATCCGGGAGCGGCTGGAGGCCTCTTTGGGAGGGGCGGGAATCGGCAGCTATTGCCTGCGCAACGACGGCAGCTGTATTACAATCGCCCATGTTGCGGACAGGAAAGAAGGAACCATGGAGCGGATACGAAAGGCCTATGAAGCACTGCTGGAGGACGGAAAAGAGGGCATGACGGATGGGATGCCGGATTCGGCCGCCCTGAGCTGTGCGGAAGAAGGGCTGGGCCGTCTGCAGGAAGCCTACAAACAGGCCAGGCTTGTTTTTGAAAACAGTACCAAGGTGCACCGGAAGGTTGCCTGCTATGAGGATTTAAAGTCACTCAATACCGATGTGGCCTTTTACAGCACCCAGGATATTAACCTGCTCATCAAATGCTTTGAACTGAGGGATTATTCCAAGGTGGATGATATTCTGGAAAAAATGTTCGGCCTGTCCGAGAACCAGATGTTTTCCTTTCAGTACATAATAAATGTCTATTATTCCCTCATGATAGGCATCCATTCCTATTTCAGGCAGACGAATGAAAACCCGATTTCCGACTATCTGCAGATGCAGGACAGCATTATAACCGATCTGAAAGACTGCTTTACGGTAGCCCAGGTAAAGGAAATCATAAAAAACTATGTCTATGAAATGCTTTCGGACTGTACCTACGTCCCGGTGGGCAGCAAAAAGGAGATACTGGTCAATAAAATAGAACAGTACCTTCAGGAGCATTACCCGGAGGGAAATCTTTCGGTCAGCACCATAGCGGAACATTTATTTTTCGAGAACAGTTACATCCGGCGTGTCTATAAGACACAGACCGGGAAAACCATCATGCAGCGGCTGGAAGAAATCCGTATTGAAAAAGCCAGAGGGCTTCTAAGGGAAGAGGGCATCCGGTGTGCGGAAGCGGCTGAACTCACCGGTTTTTCCGACCCTTATTATTTCAGCAAACGGTTCAAGCTGTTCTGTGGATGTACGCCCTCCGAATACCAGATGGCAGGGTCAAAAAAATAGAATAGAAAAAAAGAATAGAAAACCGGTTGACACACAAAAAAGCGCAAGGACAGCCGGCATGACTGACACGCGTTTATCTCACGCAGACGGGAGCAGATATGGAATATTGTGAAAATTGGGACAAAATCAGAAAAAGATACCTGGAATACTGGGCGATGGAAAACCATGACCGCCCTCTTGTAAGCATCCGGGCGCCCAGAGCGAAACAGGAGAAAAAGCCCGAAAGCCGCCATACTTCCCTCAAGGAACGATGGATGGACACCGAATACATTATAAAAAGCAGCAACTGGGAAATGCGCAATACCTATTACGGAGGGGAAGCGTTCCCTGCGCTGAATCCCAACCTGGGACCGGACTATTTTGCGGCCTGTTTCGGAACCAAGCTGGAATTCGGAGAGGATACCAGTTGGTCCGTTCCCTTCCTCACGGATGAGGACGTGGAGGAATACCAGGGCTTTCTGCTGTGCAGACAGAATGAATATTACCGGAAAATGCTTGAAATCACCCAAGCCGCGGTAGAGGACGGTAAGGGGAAATACCTGGTGGGCGTTACGGATATCCACCCGGGGCTGGACGGGCTGGTATCCATGAGAGGCCCGCAGCAGCTGTGCATGGATACCCTGGATCAGCCTGCATTTATCCAGAAGGCAGCTATGGATCTCCTTCCCGCTTTCCGGGAAATTTATGAAGAACTGTATACCATGACCACCAAATACCAGGAAGGCAGCACCTGCTGGATGGGTATCTGGCATCCGGGAAGATGGTATCCTACCTGCTGTGATTTTTCCTGTATGATATCCACGCAGATGTATGAAAAGCTGGTAGTGGGAGAGCTTCTGGAAGAGCTGGATTTCCTGGATGCCAGCATATACCATCTGGACGGTCCGGATGCCCTGAAGCACCTGGACAGGCTGCTTGCTATTGATAAGCTGAAAGGCATTCAGTGGGTCTACGGCGCGGGACAGCCCACGGCTTCCCACTGGCTGCCTGTGCTCAAGAAAATCCAGGATGCCGGTAAAAGAATACAGATTGAGGTGGCACCCGGGGAACTGGATCGTATGCTTGAAAATCTGAAACCGGAAGGCGTGATGTTTTCGATTAGCGCCAGTACGGAAGAGGAAGGAAAGGCATTGGTAAAAAGGATAGAAAAGTAGAACAAAGCAGGCAGGCGGCGCATACGGGGGCCTGCCTGCTTTGTGGGACGCCGGGTATTATGCCAGTGTATCATCACGTAAAGCATCCGCCAGGCTGTATTTTAAAATCCGTTTTCCTCCGATATAATAAGCCAGGGCCACAAAAGCGAAAATGGCAAGGCTGAACAAGGCAATTGCCGCAACCGGGATTTCACGAAAGGCTTCCATCAGCTTCAGATAACTGGCCTTTGCGGTAAATACGACGAAGAAAAAAGTAAGGGGCAGCGTAATAAGCACCGGACGTCCGGCAATAACCAGGGCTTCCACAATAAACATCTTCCGGATGCCGGCAGGTGTCAGCCCAACGGACATATACCGGGCCAGCTCCTGCTTCCTTTGGCGCAGGAAGCCAAGGGTATAGGAAAAGACGTTGGCAAGCCCGATGATTGCAAGCAGGACGCAGAAGGAACCCAGCACCAGCTTATAGGCTTTTATTATGTTATCATTGGTAATGTTATCTTCGAGCCGGTTTTCACTTTCACATTCATAAGAAGCGCTGACCAGCTTACCGGCCTGCATTTCCAGTGCAGTAAGCTCATCAAGAGTAACGCCTTCCCCTGCCAGTATCCGGATTAAGGTATCCTTTTCCGTATATCCCACATTATCTGCTATTTTCTCCCATAAGGACAAGGGGAGAAACTGCACCAGTGTATAGTCGTCGTATTCTTCTTTCAGGACAGGGAGTTCTCCGGTATAGCCAAGTATGGGGAGCTCTCCGGTCTGTTCTCCGCCTTCTGCCTTCTGCAGGACAATCGAAGGGAAATCCTCGGTAATAAAGGGGACATATTCCCGGTAACGAAAGACACTGTGCAGACTGTCCCAAATACGGTTCAGGATAATGGTTCCGTCCAGACCCGGCGTTATACCGATCTGTTCACAATACCGGAGGAATGAGGCATCATCCAGGATGACGACCGGCGCTTTTACCAGCCAGAAGCCGTCCGTATGGGATACAGAGGATCCCGCTACGGCTGCCGGGCCTCCGAGAGCGGCCAGTTTGGGACTGATGCCCGCTTCCGGGATCGGGACAATGGCCTCTGTTTTCTGGTAGATGGTTAAATCCCGGACTCCGTCCAGCTTCCCCAGCTCTTCTGTAGTCCCGTAATTCACGATTTCCGTATCTTTGACGGTAATCATGATATCCCATGCGTCCTGATATTTTTCAATATACGTATATTTGAGGCTGAGATCGGTCAGGGCAAAAAAGCAAAACATCATGGAAAAACCGAGGAACGACAATGTCAGAGACAGGGTGGAGGTACGCAGGTTTTTCTTCTGGGCTTTCAGGGCATTTCCTGCCAGTTCTCCTTCCGTCCCGAACAGCAGAGTGAGCACAGGGGAGTGTTTTCTCCTCTTTAGCTGCAGCCCGCCCGTCTCCCGGATGGCCTCCAGCGGGGTGAGCCTGCTTAACTTTGCGGCGGGAAGCCAGGCGGAAAACAGGACGGTTGCATAGCAGATAAACAGGGTGACTACAAAGATCGCGGGATGGTATTGAAAAGGAATGATATACCGCCCCGGCATATCCCTGGCTATCATTTCCATTCCCTGCTTCGCTCCGAAGCTGCAAGCGATTCCGAGTACGATACCGGCCAGGATAGGAAGGGCACACAGCACAGAGGCCTCCTGCAGAAGGCAGGTCCGTATCTGGCCCGGCGTAGCACCGATACTGGAAAAAATCCCGAACTGGCGCACCCGGGCATTCATGGTAACCGCAAAGGAATTATGAATGACCAGAATCAGGGAAATAGAAACCAACGCTATTATAAGAAGATAAAAGGTCAATAAAAGCGGAGGCACCTCATCCTCCGGATCATGGATCAGGTATTTGGATAAAAGCAGTACATTATAGGAAGCCGCATCCTCCTCAAGCCCCAGTCCCCGGATAATCCGGGGCAAATCCTGAAACACAGTCCGGGCATTCCGGAAATACACATCTGCCACGACCGCATCCTGCGTCGTTAATTCCTCATTGATAACAACACGTTCCACATTGGCATAATTCTGTATGGCGGGCAGATCCTCTGCGCTTATATTACCGGTAATACGCCCCTGCCAGTCCCCTTCTTCAATAAGTACCCTTTCTACATCATAAAGCCACAAATTATAGAAAAAACTGCATAAAAATGATAATAACAGACTGGAAATCAGGGCGGCAGCCATAATGGATATACTGGAGGCCCTGCTGTTTTTTATAAAGCTTCTGGAATAATCCTTCCACATGTGATTCACCCCCGTTTCTCATCGCTGAGAATGCGGCCGTCCTCGATGGTTATAATACGGTCCGCCTCCAAAGCGATTTTTTCATCGTGGGTTATCAAAAGAATGGTCTGCTTCAGATTACGGTTGGATAATTTCAGCATGTCAATGATTTCCCTGGAATTTTTCTGATCTAAATTGCCCGTAGGCTCATCCGCAAGCAGGAGGGCAGGTCGGTAAACCAGTGACCGGGCAATGGCGGCACGCTGCTGCTGACCGCCGGAAAGCTGGCTGGGAAGCGCTTCCAGCTTATCCGTGATACCCAATGTCTTTACCACCTGATCAAAATATTCCTGGTTTGGTTTTCTTTTGTCCAGCAACAGCGGCATCAGAATATTTTTACGTACGGTCAGGGTGGGGATCAGATTGTAAAACTGATAAACAAGACCCACCTTCCTCCGCCTGAAAATAGCCGCCTGTGTCCGGTTCATTGCGGAGATATCCACTCCGTCAACAATAACCTTTCCTGACGTGGGCTGATCCACACTGCCCAGAATATGCAGGAGTGTAGATTTTCCTGAGCCGGAGGCCCCTATGACAGCAACAAATTCCCCTTTCTCCACAGACAGATCTATTCCGTCCAAAGCCGTTACCTGATTATTGCCGTTACCGTATATTTTACTGACTCCCTCGCATTTTAATAGTTCCACCGATAGTTCTCCTTCCTGTTATGTTACGCAAACTTCGCAGGTTCCAAATGGCTTTCCGTCCGCCGGCAGAGCGGTGTCCCCGGGACAAAAAAAGGAATGTCCGCCAGATCCTTTCAGGCCATGAAGATGAGACCGGTCAAGTGTGCCAGATTCATCTGACAAACTTGACCGGGCTCATCGGAATGTTCGGCCTGATGGACTGGCGGACATTCCTTTTTTTGTCCCGGGGACACCGCTCTGCCGGCGGACGGAAAGCCATTTGGAACCTGCGGAGTTTGCGTTATGTTATTGTTACAGTTTACCCGTGCCGGCATCGGATAAAAGCTATGCTGACAGTTCATGCAGGCCTGCCTGTACTGTTCAAGCTATAATGTAGTATAACAAAAGAAAGTGACATCTCAGTGACTGTAAAAACGGATATCAAAACAGGCTCCGCCCTCCGGATTATTCCTGGCACAAATCGTCCCGTTCTGGTTTTCAATGATTTCCTTTGCCAGGGCCAGGCCGATTCCGATTCCTCCTTCCTTTGCATTCCGACCGCGGAAGAATCGTTCAAAAAGATGGGGGATATCCTCCTTTGCAAAACCCTCCCCCTCATCCCGGATTACAATCTGTGTGTAAACCGGATTCTGTTCATAGAAGCAATGGACAATACCCCCGGCAGGCGTGTGCTCCATACTGTTTTTCAGAAGATTCATGATCGCTTCCATGGTCCAGTCCAAATCCCCGGTCAGCCGGGCGGCTTTTCTTTCGGGGATATCGATAAAGACGCCTGCGTCGGAAAATACCTCCTGTAGATTGTCAGCCGCAAGCGTCAGTACCGTGAACACATCGATTTCTTTTTGTTCCAGAGGAAGCGTTCCGGCATCAAGACGGGACAGAAGCAGTAACGCTTCCTCCAGATGCGTCAGGCGTTCCAGCTGTTTTCGTATCTGCCCGGCGGTTTCCGGCTTTGCCGTCAGCTCCGGCATTTGTGTGGTCAGATGGATGGCTGTAATGGGAGTTTTAAGCTGATGGGCAATATTGGAAAGGTTTTCTGCGAAATTCTGTTTGGCTTCAAGGGCCGCATCCCTTGTCTGGTAAGCAAAGGTTACTGTTTTATAGATTTCATCCTGCAGCTTGGAAAAATCGTCCTCCTCTTCCTGCAGGTGAAGGACCGTACCTCCGGTATTTACATGTTCCAGATAATCGGTCAGGGCTTTAATCCGAAGCATTTCCGTTTTATGCCGGTACCAGAACGCAGACAGAAAAAGGATGCCGCCAAGCAGGAAACCGCCGGCGGCGGATAACAGGCCGTAATTCCGGGTGTACCCGGCAAAGTCCGACTGCCGGTATCCATAGTCGGTGAGTATGGTGCCCCGGGTATCCGCGGCCTGCCCGTTTTTGATTTTTTTTAATACGGAGGGAATGGTTTTTTCCGCTTCCGGCAATTCCCGGATAATACTTTCGCAGATATTGTTTAGAAGCCGGAACTGCATACGGTTATAAAGGCCGGCCATAAAAAAAGCGGTAACGGAGACAGAAATCAGGCTGACGGATAATACAAAAACAAGGAATAGCCCTGTTCTTTTCTGACTGTTCATAAGGTATCCTCCATAGTGACAATTCAAGTATCGGAGCGGTTATCCTCCATACGGTATCCAAAGCTTCTGACTGTTTTTATACAGGACGGGTTATGCAGTTTTTCACGCAGCCGTTTCATAGTCACGGTAAGCGTATTATCATTCACATAGCTGCCGCTTTTGTCCCACAGATCGCTCAATATCCGTTCCCGGGTAACCGTCTTTCCTTTGTTGCGGATTAAAAGTAACAGGAGCTGATATTCAGACTGGCTTACCACAATTTCTTCCTCTCCGATGAAAACCATCATACGGTTTTGGTCAAGCATGATGGAACCACAGGTCAGGCACTGCCCGGATACATTCCCTGCCCGGCGCAGCAGGGCACGGATACGGGAATCCAAAACCTCCAGTTCAAACGGTTTTACCACATAATCGTCCGCGCCGTTTTGAAAACCGGATACGACATCCCGGGTATCGCCCCGGGCGGTAAGAAAAATAACGGGCAGCTCTTTCCATTTGGATCGGATCCACCGGCACAGCGCATCGCCCCGCCCGTCCGGCATATTCCAGTCCACCAGTGCGGCATCCGGCACGCGGCCCAGGAACGCTTCCCTGGCATCGGTTATCGTCCGGAAAACAGAAACCTTACAGCCTCTCTGTTCCAGGTACTCCTTAACCATACCTGCTATAGATTCATCGTCTTCAATGTAATAGATAGCGATCATCTTTAAATCCTCCTTTATCCGGCGCTCCGGCGTAAAAACGGGCGGTGCCGGTGCCTCACGCCCTGTTGTTATGCTTCCGTTTTTTTCCATAGTTTCATTATTTTAATTATTTTATCCCGTTCTTCAAGGGTAAACGTTTGGAAAACCCGCAAAAGTTCCGCCTCCTGTGCAGCCTCTTTTTCCACAGAAGCCCCGGGGCGGCCCGCATCTAAAAAAGTATCCACGGAAACATTACAAAGATTAGCATAGTAGAGTAAAACCCTTAAATTCAGTTTGGCCCGGTTATTTTCAATATTACTGATAAATGCAACCGTGCATTCCAGGGCATCGGCAATCTTTTCCTGAGTGGCGCCCTGCTCCATCCGTAATTCTTTCATTTTAAGACCGACCTTAGAAAAATCAATGGTTTCCATAATTTATACTCCTTATATGTTACTGTCCACAGCCCATTCGTCCGCCCCAGGGAAAAGCCGGGAGGGCAAACCAGGCAGGCAAAACCACTGGGCGGCGGACGAATGGGCTGTGGACAGTACCTTTATATATTATATAGTATAGTTTACTATATTAATGGATTGCAATCAATATATTTTGGTGATATACTTATGTATACTAATAAATATATAAGGAGGCGGGACAAATGGGAGATATCAGTATAATTGCGCGCAGGCTGGAGGATGGCCATGTCCAATATGGGTGGAGCGGAAATGGGGGATATTTTGCAATGGTAGGCGCGCGTCTGCTTGCATGGTACCAATCACCGGAACGGGTGGAGTATCTGTTTGGCCTGGGTGAGCTGAGTTTGTTAGGGATGCCCGGAAGCGAAGGGCACTATCCGCGCAGCCTTTACTCCCACCGGGCTACAGGCAGGCCGCATAACCTGGGCAAAACGGAGAGGGAAATTTTCAGCAGGATTGCGTTTGTTGATTACGGATATTTTTATGATCTTGATAAACAGTGGCACTATATAGTCCCCGGGCCGTTCCGGATTAAGATACCGCTGAAGGTGGTAGAAGCTAACCTGGATAGCAGGGGAATGGAGTTTGCTTTTATTAATGAAACCGAAAAACAGCTTACCCGTTATCTTTTAGGACAATATGGGGAGGAAAATACAAAGTTTGGAAAACGGCTAAGGGAAGGAGGATGTGACACAAAAAGACTGTTGGAGGAGATAGAAGAGAGTCCCTGGCCTATGGAAATTATTTACGAAAATAAATTGATATTCAGCTACTTTGATGATTGGGTGGTTGCCTTACCGGATGAAAAAAGACAGAAAATCGAAGCCTTCATGGTGAAACCCAGGGGAAAGAGACATGTGGAGACTATTTTCTGGAAGTAAAGTAATGAATGCAGACAATTTTAGTAATCATCTCAAACTTCGCAGGGATATTTTCACGTAATACAGATAAATAAATGATTGTAGTCTGGAAAAAATCATGTTAAAATAAAACCAAGCATAATTTTCTATGAATTCTGGCGTAAGCCGTCTTATTTCTATTCTCTATTCAGAAACTCTATGCTTACCATCCAATGAAACAGGCAGGAGTTGCTGGACAGAAGCGGATTACGTCATATTCTTTCAGACAGCTTCCTGCCCACAATTGCAGAAAGGAGCAGTCTATGGAAGAAAAGCATTCCACGGAAGAAAAGCATTCCACGGAAGAAAAGCACTCCCCGGAAATAAATATTTCCGGGGAAGAACAAGAATTGCATGTGGTGAGAAACCACAAGGATACGGTGTTCCGTTTGCTGTATAAAGACAGGGGAAAATTGCTGGAATTATACAACGCACTGAACGGAACCGCTTATGAAGATACCGGTGCTATGGAAATCTGTACACTGGAAAACGCAATTTATATGGGAGTTAAAAATGATGTTTCGTTCCTGTTTGATTCGGAAATGAATCTATATGAGCATCAGTCCACATTCAATCCCAATATGCCCCTGCGGGATCTTTTGTACATGGCCAGACAGCTGGAGAAGTATGTGGCGGGAAGAACACTGTACTCCAGTAAACAGATTAAAATTCCCGTTCCCCGCTTTGTTGTATTTTACAATGGGACGCAGGAGCAGCCGGAACGCAGACTGTTAAAGCTGTCTGACGCGTTTGAAAAGAAGGTTCTCTGCCCCGAATTGGAAGTAAAGGTGACAATGCTTAACATCAACATCGGGAATAACCGGGATCTGATGCAGAAATGCAGTACCCTGAGGGAATACTGCCTGTTTGTGGAATGTGTCCGGAAATATGCAGCGGAGATGGAAATTGCGGAAGCCGTGGACCGGGCGGTGACAGAATGTATCCGGAATGATATACTGGCAGACTTTTTGTCCGCACAGAGGGCGGAGGTGATTGCGATGTCGATATTTGAGTATAACGAAGAAGAGGAAATGAAAAAAATACGTGCCGATGAGTTCAGTGTTGGTAGAGAAGCCGGAAAAAAAGAAGGTAAAGCAGAAGGTAAAGCAGAAGGTAAAGCAGAGGATGTACTTGAACTGTTGACAGAATTAGGAGAAATACCCGGTGAATTACGTGAAAGAATCCTTTCGGAGTCTGAGCTTCCGATTTTAAAGAAATGGGTCAAGGAGGCGGCCAAAGCCGAATCTGTCAGTCAATTTATCAATCAAACAGGTATATTGTGCAGAGAGTAAATTGTTGTGCCATAAAAAATAGCGGATTAAGTTTGAAACACTTTTAACAAAACGAAATAATGTTTATGTTTGTTGGGGTACCTTCCGCTTCGTTCGGAACATAACAGATGCCGCCTGTACATAATTCCGTAATGAAAGGAGATACATTTACATAAACCGGTAGATGTATCTCCTTTTGTAACAGTTCAGACTTGTCTGAACTGTTACCTCCTTTTACTCTCATGTTACTTTGCTTAAATTTCCGTTTTCCAAAATCCATGCAGATTGCAGTAAGCATAGGCTGCCTTCACCGAATCCCCGTCCTCCAGCGTGAAATGCGCCACGGGTTCACAGTTTGCATCCAGGCAGACACGCATGGTACAGCCGGCCCTGGTCACCAGGCAGACCCAGCCGATGCTGTGCTCCTCGGTCATGGGATGGAAGATGCTGCCCACTTTGACAGTTACATGCTTCCCGTTGATTTCCACAACCGGCAGGTGCTTTTCCGCAGCCCCTTCCGAAGTATTGGCGGTCAGGATTTCAAAGGGCTTGCAGCTGTCGGGAACGGCAGCATTGGGCACGCCGGTAAGAGCCTCCAGCACTACGGTATGATTTTTGTCCGTTAAAAAAACAGGTTCTTTGTTCATATGAATCCTCCATTATGGTATTTTCTGTTAGTGTCCCAAATAGGGGAAATATTTATGCATTTGTAACAAATATTCATGTTACATACTCAAACTTCGCAGGTGCCAAATGGCCCTCCGCCGCACAGACAGCCGGCGGGGCTCCATTTGGCACCTGCGAAGTTTGAGTTACACCAGCTATTATCTGTTATCCTATATAACAATTTTTGGTATTGACATCGCAGTGATTCCTCCCTATAATAAAGTTGCTGTTTGGCAAAAGGCAGCAGGCCATTGATTATCGGCCGGATAAAAAAGTGAGGTAAGTGCATGCGTGTGTTCGGTAAGGAGATTGCAACTAAATAGTTGAGGAAGGACAGCCTGAAGCCCATTTCGGCTATCAGTATGCCCTTTTGCCGGCTGTTGCCGGATATCTGCCTTACACTAATACATCCTGTACTTCATTATATATGTCTGATCAGGAAATACGGACGGAATGAAAGCTGGCGTGATAAAGGCCTGCTTTTTTATTTTCCCGGAAAATGGCCCCGGCTGTTTGAATTATCTTTTATTCCGGGGTAAGACGTCTGTAAATCATGGTCCGCAGAAGGGTATGTCTATTTCAGGGCAGATACTTTTGCGGGCTTATTTTTTTGTATATCGCTGCTAAATAACACGGGAAGTAAAAAGGAAAAGGAGCAGTCAATGAACATCATCGAAACCACCCAATTAACCAAAACCTTTAAACGTTACAAAAAACAGGAGGGTCTCCTGGGAAGTGTAAAAGGTTTGTTTCACAGAGAATACGAGGAAAAAGAGGCCGTTAAGCACATGGATTTTACAGTGGAAGAAGGCGGGTTTGTGGGCCTGATCGGACCGAACGGAGCCGGCAAAACAACCCTTGTCAAAATGCTTACCGGCATCATTGCTCCCACGTCAGGAGAGATCCAAGTGATGGGGTATTATCCCAATAAGCTGGAAAATGCGTTCAAAAGGCAATATGCCGTGGTAATGGGACAGAAGAGCCAGTTATTCTTTGAACTGACAGCGGAGGATACCCTGCATCTGTTTAAGCAGATTTATGGTCTTTCCGACCGGGAGTACCGGGAAAATAAGGAGTATTTTGTTGAGCTGTTCGGGGTAAAAGAGCTTATGGATGTGCAGGTACGCACCCTTTCTTTGGGAGAGCGGATGAAAATGGAGCTTATAGTGGCTTTGCTGCATAATCCCAGGATTCTTTTCCTGGATGAACCTACCATAGGGCTGGATGCGGTAGCCGGCAAACAGGTGCGGAAATTTCTGAAGGAGGTGAACTCCGAAAGAGGAACCACGATCCTTCTGACGTCCCATTATATGGAGGATATCAAATCTTTGTGCAGCAGATGTGTGGTAGTGAACCATGGAAGTAAAATTTATGACGGATCGACGGACCGGCTTTTTGAACAATACCAGAAAAATAAAAAAATTACCCTGAGCTTTGATCATCCCGTACAATTCCCCCATATGGAAAACGGCTGGCGGATATTGGAGGATTCCCCTTATAAAAAAGTGTTTGAGGTTCCCAGAGAAAAAGCAGGGGAATGCCTGGGAGCGCTCCTGAAGCTGTCTCCTGTCGATGTGACCATTGAAGAAGAGGAAATCGGTAAAATTGTGGAGCGTATTTACCGGGAAGGAGGGGAAGGAAATGCGTAAATATGGGGAAACGGCAGTAATCTATTTTAAGGCCCAGCTTGTCTGGCGGGCGGACGCGGTATTTAATATGCTCTTCACCATAACCAAAATTATTTTTGCTTATGTGCTCTGGGGTGCAGTTTTTGAAGGCAAGGAAAGCATTGCAGGCTTCACTTTCCACAGTATGCTTTCCTACTATATAATCAGTTCCTTTTTATCCCAGATAGAAATGTCAGGAGGAATCAGCGGGGAAATCAGCTCCCGGATCCGGAACGGTACCTTTTCCAAATATATGGTGATTCCGATGAACATCGAAAAATATTTTCTTGCCATGGAGGCGGGAGTGGTTGCTTTTTATCTCCTTTTTGATTTCCTGGCGGCCGGCATATGGATATTTATTTTCCGGATACGCTTCACCTTTACTTCCGATGTTTTTGTAATCGCCTGTGCTGTGCTTATGGTGTTTCTGGGGCTGCTGTTTATGGTACAGCTGAATTACTACCTGGGGCTTCTGACCCTGCGGTATGAAGAAATCAGTACGTTCCTGATGATAAAGGATAATCTGATTTCCCTGATAACCGGAACCATTGTACCGCTTACCCTGCTGCCTGATGGGATGATAGTCTGGATGCGTCTGCTGCCGTTTTACTATGTGACTTACCTGCCGTCCATGCTGTTCACCGGCCGCTGCGGGGAGGAAGCCCTGCGGGGGGTGCTTATACTGGCGGGATGGTGCATTTTTATGGAACTTCTGAACCGCAGAACCTATCAAAAATATAGACTGAAATATGACGGGGTGGGAATATGATGGAAAAAATACAAAACAACCTGAAATTTGTACAGGAGCTGATACGGCTGCGTTTCCAGCATCTGATGATGTTCCGGCTGGGTTTCTGGGGGCCTTTTTTCGTGGACGGCAGTTTATTTCTGGTGGAATTGCTTGTATTCCAGGCGATTTATGCCAATGTGGATTCCATTGGGCCATGGGGGAAGGGGGAAATGGTTATTTTTATAGGGACCTTTTCCCTGGTGAATGCCGTAAATATGGTCGTTTACTTTTTTGGAGTGAATAATATCTCCGGCAAGATCCGGAACGGGGAAATTGATTTATACCTTACCAAGCCCATCAGCCCTCTGCTGCGCCTGTCCTTTGAGCAGGTTAATCCGGGCTCCCTGCCGCTGGTATTCCTGAGTATATGCATTCTTTGGTACGGCGTACGTTTGTCCGGGGTAAAGGTAACACCAGGGTTAGCGGCAGGATACGGAGTCTGGGTTTTTCTGATGATAATCCTGTGGTATGAAATGGAGGTTATCATCCGTTCTCTTACGTTCTTTGTGGTTTCCACCAATAATATTACCCGTCTGGAGGAGGCGGGAATTGATTTGTGTATGAAAATACCAGGTGTGGTTTTCAAAGGTTTTTATAAGCTTCTGTTTTATGTAATCCTTCCTTATGGCATTATCGCCACCTTTCCTGCCATGTATATTAGCGGGAGCGGCTCTGTAAAAATGTGGATATATGGTGTCGCCGTAGTAGGAGTATTTGGGCTGCTGACTGCTTTTTTGTGGAAAACGGGGCTGAAAAGATATAATAGTGTGAGTTCATAAACCAGCCATAAATCAATATAACCACTTCCATATTACCTGTTACTCACTCAAACTTCGCAGGGGCAAAATGGCCTTCCGCCTGCTGGCAGGGCGGTGTCCCCGGGACGGAAAAGGATATTCGCCAGTCCATCAGGCCGGACATTCCGATGAGCCCGAAGGCGTCAAGTGTGTCAGATGAGGCTGACACACTTGACCGGTCTCATCTCCATGGTAAATTACTAAAGTAATTCGAGAGGAGCTGGTGAACATTCCTTTTCCGTCCCGGGGACACCGCTCTGCCAGCAGGCGGAAGGCCATTTTGCCCCTGCAAAGTTTGAGTTACTCAATATTACCCGTTTGCATGAGACTTTATATAACATTATACAAGTAATCCACCTTGCAAAAAGTAAAATATATTTGACATTAAGCAAAATATAATATATGATATTTTATGGAAAGTAAAAACATGAGCAAGTTCAACCTGTACGGTCTGAGGATCCGGAATGAAAACCATCACGGCCGCAGGCAGGCCATGTAAGAAAAAGGAGGAAAATACTCTGCTCGCCAGAGGGCAAATTTCTAAAGAAATTGCATTTTGCTCCGCAAAACAAGTAGGAGGATTTACATATGCAGGACAAATTAACTGTTACAGAAAAGAAACAGCTTTGGATTTTTGTTGCAGTCGCTTTCGGTATGACCCTGTTAATGGGGATTCTGATGGGAATCAGTTATTACCGGGGAAACGATGTGAGCGTATTCCCCAATGCACAGATGTTCTATCCGGCAGCCGGAGTGATGCTTGCTTACCTGCTGACACGGGAGAAGGGGGAGAAGCTCCCCGTGAAGTTTTATGCGGGCTTTTTAATTCTGACAGGGGCAATGGCCGCCGCCGCTGCACTCAGCCTGTTTCTCCCGCAGGTGCCGTTTGCTCTCCTGAGCCAGTATGTTATTATTATAGGAAGCCTTATTTTGTGGGTTTTCTTATTGCTGAATAAACAGGAGGTACGGAGAAAATACGGCCTTGCCATGGGTGACGGACAAAAGAGAAAGCCCTGGCTTTATGTCCTGCTTTTTCTGGTTTTATATATGCTGCGTATCTTTTTCAGCTATGTAATTGCCGGAGAGACGGGAGCGTTCCTGACACTGATGGGAAATCCGTATCTTCTGCTCAGCCTGATAACTCTGCCGATTAATTTCTTTCTTGTTTTTACCGCATTTTTTGGTGAAGAATACGGATGGCGCGGATTTTTCCAGCCTATGCTGCAGAAAAGATTCGGAAAACGGGCAGGCGTTCTTCTGCTCGGTGTCCTGTGGGGAATATGGCATCTGCCCATTAATCTGTTTTTTTACAGCCCGGAAACCTGGCTGCAGAGCGTTATCAGCCAAATTCTGACCTGTACCGGACTTGCTATTTTCTTCGGATATGCACAGATGAAAACCCGCAATATCTGGGTACCTGTAATCATGCATTACCTGAATAACAATCTGATTGCCGTGCTGGCAGGAAGCGCTGATGTGATCAGCGGTCAGGTTATAGCCTGGATGGATGTACTTATCCTTTTGGTATTGAACGGCGTTTTATTTGCTCCCTTTCTTTTCTCCAAAGTATACCGGAAAGAGGTGCCGCAGGCGGCAGAAGAGTATGCCAATCAGTAGTTATGGGGATCGGTTCAGGATAAAGGAGGAGAACGGGTGAAGAACAAACGGATGAAAATCGCCCGAATTGAAAAGGATTTTTCACAGGAACAGCTGGCGGAGGCTGTGGGGGTGACCCGGCAGACCATTGGGATGATTGAAACCGGAAAATTCAACCCCTCCCTTCAGCTGTGTCTCAGCATCTGCAGAGCGCTGGGAAAGACTTTGGATGAGCTTTTTTGGGAGGATGGATTCGACGATGAAAAAAATGGATGAAAGACAGCGTTTGGATATTCTGAAGGCGGAACGGGCGGCTTTTTACGTGATGTGGCTGATCTTGGCGGCTTCCGTTATAATCCAGGCCTACATACTGGAACGCAATATCAGGGAGTATGGCTGGGAACTGGCGGCCTTTCTGGCAGGTTGTATCGTGTACATCTGCGCAAGCACCAGAAAAGGGATTTGGGATACCCGTATCAAGCCTAATAAAAAAAATTATTTTCTTTGCAGTCTGGTGGGTACGATCCTTTTTACGGCAGTATTCGCTATCGGAAAATACAGAAATTATGAGACGGTCAGAGCCGATATCCCCGGCCTTTTCCTTCCTATTGTGCTTATTTTTGGAGGAGTCCTGTTTGTGTTTATTTTTGCCGCGATGGCAATATCCGGTGAGTATGTGAAGCACCGGGAAAGAAAAATAATGAAAGAGCTGGAAGCGGAACTGGAGGAAGAAGAGGATGAATGAGACGGCTGAAACGATAAAATGGTGTGCCATTGGAGACTCCTTTACCTATCTGAACGATCACCTTGACGAAACGGCATACCGGGTGAAGAAAGGGTATCTCACCCGTACCTGCGGCTTTTTTACCAATCTGTCCGTTATCAATATGGGCATGAACGGCTCAGCTACGCCGGACTGGGTCCATGTGCGGCTGCCCGGGGCCGATCTGTATACGGTGCTTCTGGGGACCAATGACTGGCACGGCGGTGTGCCTCTTGGCAGCCGGGAGGATTTTACAAAGAAAAGGGAAGGTACGATTCTGGGCAATCTGGGCGTTCTGGTTTCCCATATCCGGGAGACGGCGCCGGAGGCGGCTCTTCTGGTGATGAATCCGGTGGAACGGGGAGATTTTGTCTATATTCTGGATCCGTTCAATAACGCCCATGGCAGCTATATGCCGGATCAGGGGCAGTGGCTTTCCGATATTGCGCAGGGGATCTGTGAGACCTGCTGTGCGGAAGGGATCCCTACTCTGAACCTGCATGACCTGTCGGGCTTTACCCCGGAAAATGTGGTGCGTTTTAAATGGGTGAATACTCCGGAGGGCTACCGGCAGCTTCCATATCCGGATTACACCCGGATCCCGGTCCGGTTCGGAGAGGATGCGTATCCCTATCCGCCGGAAGCCGCTGATTTTACCTATGACGGCCTTCATCCCTCCGACAAAGGCAACGAGGTGATCGCTTCCTTGCTGGCAGCAAGGCTGTTGGAGCTGCTGGGCGGAAGACTGTCGCCGCGGGAAGCCTGAGGGGTTTTTCCGCTTTCCAGGGACTTCTCGTATTCACTGGGGGTCATGCCCATATAGCGTTTGAAAACCTTGGCAAAATAGTAGGCATTTTCAAAGCTCAGCCGGCAGGATATTTCGCTGATCAGGTATTTCCTTTCCTGAAGAAGCCGGCAGGCATGCTCCACCTTGGCCTGGTTTATGAAGCTGACAAAGCTCTGGCTGTATTGTTTTTTGAACAGGGTGGACAGATAACCCGGAGAGATACATACTTCGTCGGCCACATCCTGAAGGCTGAGGCGGTCTTCTACGTGGCTGAGCACATACTGCCTTGCTTTTTCCACAGGCTCCGATTTCAGATTCGCTTCCTGCCAGATAAGTTCTGTCAGGGAGTTTTTCAGCTTCTCAATCCAGGAGATGACCTGCCGGCGTGTCATGAGATTTTCAATTTCCGCATAGCCGGTGGTATCGTACAGGCTGCTGTCCCGGAGGGCTTTTGCGGCACAGCGGTACAGTTCGTTGCACAGCCATATGGCCTGGCTTTTCTGATGGGAGGTTTCCCGGACGCGCCGTATAGCCCGATCCAGAAGCAGAGTGCAGCCGGTGAGGTTTTTGGCATTCAGCTCATTTTCCAGCTGGGATCCGATGCCGGAGAGTCCCAGCGGTTCAAATCCCGCCCGCTCTCCGGACAGATTCCGGGAGGATGTGATCTCATCCAGGTAAAAATATTGTATCAGGCTGAAATAATCATTCCGGCAGGAGGACAGCTGTTCCTTTCCATAAAAACAGCCGGTAACCAGAACGGAAGGGACGGCCTGGGTGATATTACGGGAAGCGGTGGAGAACTTGGCGGAAAACAGGGACATACGGGATTCCCATTCCTTTCCCTGATGCCAGACAAACATGGTCAGGCAGTCCGTCTGCCCGGTGGACACAAACAGGCAGGAGGATGCGAAAACCGTTTCGCACAGACGCTGGGCCAGTTCCTTTTCCCATGCGGTAAGATCCCTCCGGGCGTCTGCATCCAGCCTCCCGGCGCCTGGTACCTGGCTGTAATCAAAGGGAATATAGACCAATCCGTAGCTCTCCAGCATATGGTTTTTATCGAGCACCTCGCCGGCGCGCTTCAGGGCCTCTTCCTCCGGGGAAAAAAGGATCTCCAGACAGGCGTTGTGTATAAGCTCCCGGGTCTTTTTTTCTTCATAAAAATGCATGCGGTCGGCTTCAGCCAGCTTGCTGCGCCGTTCGTATTCGTTTTTTGCCTTCTGCAGACTTTCCTCCAGAGCCGGAGCCTCCAGCTGCACCTTCAGCAGATAATCGGCCGCGCGGTAGCGGATGGCATCCCGGGCCAGATCAAATTCCTGAAGATTGGTAAGCATCACAAAGACGATGGAGGGGAATTCTTCGTTGCAGATCTTTAGAAGCTCCATGCCGTTCAGGACAGGCATGTTAATATCACATAATACGATGTCCGGAGGACAGGAACGTATTTTTTCCAGGGCGTCCCTTCCGTTTCTTGCCGTATCCATAATGGTACAGTCATTTTTCTCCCAGTCAATCAAAAATTTGATCCCTGATAATATTATGGTTTCATCATCCACGATTAAACAATTGTACATAATTACTCCTTTTGCACGTATGATACGGGCTTTGCATTGCTGCCCCCTTTTTTGCCGCCTGTCAGTCCTTCTCCAACGGGATATGTATGGTAACCCGGGTGAATTTTCCGGGTTCGCTGTCATACAGCAGCCCGTACCCGGAACCATAATTAAGCTTCAGGCGGGCATCGACGTTGGCGACCCCTATTCCGCTGAGGGAATCCTTGTTGCTTGTTTTCAGGCTTTCTTTCAGTGACTGCAGTTCCTCGGCTGTCATGCCGGCACCATTGTCCTCTATGGTCAGATACAGGCTGGATCCGTCCGACTGTGCACGGAGGGTGATTTCCCCGAATTCACCGGTGGGTTCAATGCCATGGAAAATGGCATTTTCCACAATCGGCTGCAGGGTGAATTTGATGATTTTGCAGGAAAGGAATTCCTCCGGTATTTCATAACGGATATCAAAGACCTCCACGTACCGCACCTTCTGGATGTGGACATAATCCTGTACCAGGGAAAGCTCCTCCTGCAGCGTTATTTTGTCACCGACCCCCTTCGCCACGTTGCGCAGCAGGTTTTCCAGGGCTTTGGTGGTTTTTTCAATATTTTTACTTTTTTGTATGACGGCCATCCAGCGGATGGAATCCAGGGTATTATAAAGGAAATGGGGATTGATCTGGCTTTGCAGCAGCGATATTTCAATGTTTTTACGCTGTTCGTACATTTTTTCCATTTCCGTAAGAAGCTCCTGGATATGCAGCGCCATGTGGTTAACCGCACGGCCGATTTCACCGATTTCATCGGAGGACGTCACGATGGCGGGATTATAGGAAAAATCGTCGGTCTCGGAAATTTTACGGATGTGGGTAGTCAGGATATGGATAGGCTTTGTAATTTTGGTGCTCACAATCCGGGTAATGATGAGTCCGGCGCTTATGGTGGTGAGCAGGATAATGCCGAGCAGATACAGGATATACAGGTTATCCCCGGCAAACAGGGTTTTATCGCTGAGGGTGCACAGGAAAATCCCGAATTCCGGAATAAAGCAGGAGGAAAGTTCGTATTTCTGCCCTCCGGTCTGCAGGGTGATTCCGTCTGTCAGATCGGAAAGTTCCCCGTAGAAATCTGACGAAGGTGTAAATGAGGAATAGAAAATGCTGTGATCCTCATTGGTTATGAAAATCTGCTGGAGATTCTGGTAAGGGGCCAACGGGCTCTTCAGAAGCTCCGGTTTGATTTCTATATAAAGATAAAAGCCGTCGGAAACGGAAAGCGGGTACAGGCAGGCCAGGATCACAGAGTCCTTATCCGCTGCGGATGTGAGCGCGGAAGCCGAGACATTGGGAATGGCGGAATGCCAGGAATAAACGGGCGTTTGCAAATCTGCCCGGAAGCAGGAGGCGGCATATTCCCGCAGCTGCCCGGTTTCGGACAGGTTGTGGCCTCTGGAGGCGGAAGCGGTGATACAGATACTGTCCGAATTAAAGACGGCAAGGCGTGTGGTATACAGGGTGAGTGAGCTGGAGGACAGGTAGCCGTCCAGCGCATCCTGGGCCTTCAGGCACATCCGTTTGGCGGAAATGTTATCCAGGGTGTGGTAGCCCAGCGCCTGGGTGATATTCTGGTTGCTTGCACAAAGCGCTCCCAGAGTATTCAGTTCGCCGATATATCCATTCAGCTGGTTACGGATAGTGATGAGATACTGTTCATTTGTCTGCCTTGCCCGTTCTGACAGCCTGCTCCCCAGCAGAGCCGAAATAACCAGGCTGCTTACCAGTGTAAAGGAAACAATACAAATACACATGGCAAAAAGTATCTTTATGGTGATGCTGTCCATCCGCTTATTCTTCATGCTGTGACTCCTGTGGTTACAAAGATGAGACAAAAACAATGGTTTTCAATAATTATAGCATATATCTAAAAGCAGAGATGCAAAGTTGTGTAATTTTCGAAAATAATATTATATTCAAAAAAAGTATTCGTGCATTATGCCCTGAAAAAGTAATTTTTTAAAAATTTATTATTTATTAGTGAGAATGTAAGTTCCTGCAGAAGGCAAAGAAAGTTATAATGACAGTAACAAATAGCTGCTGCTATGAAAAGGGGAAAGGAGTATTACAAATTATGAAAAAGAAACAAACTGGCAAATGGATAGTAACGGCACTCACCGCTGCAATGCTCGGCGGATTGCTGGCTGGCTGCGGAAACAGCGCGGCAAATGCGCCCGCGGATACGACACCGGCGCCGGAAACCCCGGCTGCGCAACAGGAGAGTACGCCCGCTGAAGAAACACCTGCTGCGGAAACACCTGCTGCGGACGGGGAACAGGTAACCATCAAGGTTGCACACTGGGATTCCTATACGGAGCCGTCCACACAGATGCTGGTGGATGGATTTGAGGCGGCAAATCCCAATATCAAAGTAGAACTGATTGATATCGCATCCGGAGAATACTCCAATAAGCTTACCGTTATGCTCAACGGCGGAAACGATTTGGACGTGGTATGGGTAAAAGATCCTGACAATACGCCTTCTATCGCGGAAAGAGGACAGCTGGAGGATCTGACTCCTTATATGGAAAAAGACGGTGTGGATCCGGCTTCGATGAACGGCGCGGATGCCCTGAACCTGGACGGTAAACAGGTAGCTCTCCCGGTGAGCACCGGATTCTATGTACTTTACTATAATAAAGATATTTTTGATGCGGCAGGAGTGGAATATCCGGGAAATGATATGACCTGGGCCGAATTTGAGGAGCTGGCAAAGAAAGTGACCAGCGGGGAAGGCAATGACAAGAAATACGGCGCTCTCTTCCATACCTGGCAGGCTTGTGTACAGAACTGGGCGGTACAGGACGGCAAGCATACCATTCTGGATACGGATTACAGCTTCATGAAGCCTTCTTATGAAATGGTTCTGCGTATGCAGGAAGAAGGGACCATTATGGATTATTCCACACTGAAAACCGGAAACATCCATTATTCCAGCGTTTTCATGGAAGGCCAGTGCGCTATGATGCCTATGGGAAGCTGGTTCATGAGCACCATGATAGAGAAAACGAAAGCAGGGGAAACCAGTGTGAATTGGGGCGTAGCCACCCTGCCTCATCCGGAAGGCGTGGAAGCCGGATGGACGGTTGGATCCACCACTCCGATGGGTGTGAGTGCCAATGCCAAAAATAAAGAAGCTGCCTGGGAATTCGTAAAATTCTGCAGCGGCGAAGAGGGTGCAAAAATCTATGCGGACTGCGGCATGATTCCTGCAAGAATGAATGCGGATACCATCAAAGCCCTGGCGGCTCTGGACGGTATGCCGGAGGGCCTGGAAGAAGCTCTCCAGACCAAACATGTTGCCATGGATCGTCCGCTGGAGGTACATTCCGCAGAAGTAAACCAGATGCTGGGCGAGGAACACAGCCTGATTATGATTAAGGAACTGTCCATTGATGACGGCCTGGCGGAAATGGGAGAGAGAAGCAAGGAAATCCAGGGGAAATAAATAGGAAAGAATCGTAACGGGGAAGATACGGAACGGTTAAAAGAAATCAATGCAGGGAGGCGGCAGGGAAACGGGGCCGTCTCCCTTTCAAAAAAGAAAATGAGGTGTGAGTATGGCAGCATCGGGTAAAAGTAAAAAGAAAATGTCCCTGAACCGGAGGAATACCCTGGTGGGACTGTCCTTCATACTGCCGAATTTCATAGGTTTTTTTATTTTTGTCATGATACCGGTGGTCTTTTCGCTGATGCTCAGTTTTGCAGACTGGGACGGTTTCAACCCTATGAAGTTTGCGGGACTTGATAATTTCATCGCTATCTTCAAAGACCGGGTATTCCGGGGTTCTATCTGGAAAACTCTTTATTTCAGTGTGTTTACCGTTTTTTTTTCCATGTGCGCATCCCTGGGGCTGGCAATTCTGCTGAACCAGAAGCTGAAGGGAAAGGGCATTTTCCGCTGCGCCATTTTTTTCCCTTATGTGGCATCCACCGTTGCGGTGGCCGCGGTATGGAATTTCCTGTTCCGTGACATCGGCCCGATTAATTCCATTCTGCGCACATTGGGAGTGACGGATCCCCCCGGCTGGACGGCAAGCACCGCCTGGGTTATCCCCGCGCTCATCATCGTCAATATCTGGAAAAACATGGGCTACTTTATGATTGTATACCTGGCAGCGCTTCAGGACATCCCGGAATCTCTGTATGAGGCGGCCCGTATCGACGGGGCAAGCTCCGGGCAGTGTTTCCGGAGCATCACTCTTCCTATGCTGACACCCAGCACTTTTTTCGTAGTTATGATGCTGACAATCAATTCCTTCAAGGTATTTGATCTGGTCTATCTGATGACGGAAGGCGGGCCGGGCAATGCCTCCACCATGATGAGCCAATACATATACAACAGAGCGTTTATCGCCTGGAATTATGGGGAAAGCAGCGCGGCCGCCATGATTCTGTTCCTCATCTTAGGGCTGCTGACGGTACTGCAGTTTAGGATGGAGAAAAAATGGGTGAGTTATATGTAGACCCTTTAGAGTTGCCTATAGCCAGTAGAATAAAAAAAGAACAGCGCCGTATTGTGTGCGGTGGAAATGTGAGGGAAGAAAATGACAAGAGCGAATAAACAGGTGCTGGTGAAAACCATCAGTTATATCTTATTAATCCTTCTGACAGCAGCCACACTGATGCCCCTTCTGTGGATGCTGAGCGCTTCGCTTAAGACGAATACGGAGGTGTTCAGCGCCAATTTCCGGTGGATACCAGGGGTGTTCCAATGGAACAATTACCTGAAAATATGGAGTAAAATACCCCTCGCCACCTTTACGTTAAATACCGTCAAGCTCACGGTGCTGATAACGGTTATCCAGGTTATCACTTCCAGCTTTGCGGCTTACGGGTTTTCCAAATGTAAATTCAGGGGGCGCGATATCCTGTTCCTGTGCTATGTGGCTACCATTGCCATTCCCTGGCAGGTCTATATGCTTCCCCAGTACAGCATGATGAATAAATTCCATCTGGTGGACACCCACACAGGCTATGTGCTGATGCAGAGCTTTACAGCTTTCGGAGTATTCCTGATGAGACAGTTTTTCATGTCCCTTCCCAATGAACTGCTGGAGGCGGGAAGGATAGACGGACTGAGCGAATACGGGAACTATTTCCGCATCGCCCTGCCGCTTTCCAAACCCAGCATTGCCACAATGACTATCTTCAGCTTCGTGGCTATCTGGAACGATTATATGGGGCCGCTGATTTATTTTAACAGTACCGCCAAAAAGACAATCCAGCTGGGAATTAAGATGTTTATCGGCCAGTATTCCACCGAATACGGACTGGTTATGGCAGCCAGCGTGCTGTCCCTGATTCCGGTTCTGCTTATTTTCCTGGCCGGACAGAAATTCTTTGTCCAGGGAATTGCGTCCAGCGGGATCAAGGGGTAAAATATAACTGATATGAAAGGCGTGTTTGAGAAGGAACCGTATCGGTCCCGGGATTCCAACGCGCCTTTTATGGCAGGCGCGGGAATTAAAAGCGGAGGGAGGAGAAAATCATGACAAAGCTGGATAAATTTTGGTGCATGGATCATCTGGAAGAAACGGTTGAATACTGCGGGATCCATTTTCCCGGAGAAAAAGCAGCCTGCCTGGAACAGGCGGACCGAATCCTGGACAATACCTTTGTGTTCCGGGAACACTGGGAAATGGAACGGACCCATGAGCCGGTTGTTTTCGAGGAGGGAATCAAGTGGGACGCCATTCCCTTCGGGGATCCGGAATGGCTGTATGCCCTGAACCGGCATACCTGTTTCCTGATTCTGGGAAAGGCCTGGCGGTATACCTGCGGGGAAGGAGAAGGCCCGGGATGGGACAAAGCACTGCAATACGGAGCCAAATATGTATCCCTTCTGGAGGACTGGCTGGAGAAGGCCCCGCTTACCCCGGAAAGCAGGAACGGAACATGGCGCAGCCTGGAAGCGGGGATCCGGGTTGAATTCTGGCTGAAAAGCATGGCTTTTTTTGAAAACTGTCCTCTTTTTACGGAAGAAGTCAGAGAGAAGGCGGAAGCCTCTCTGCGCCTGCATGCAAAATATCTGCTGGAGGTGGATCTTCCTTTTCACCGTCTGAGCAACTGGGGGATCCTCCAGAACCACGGACTGTTGCTTCTTGGGCTTTATTTCGGGGAAAAAAGGTGGACGCAGGAGGCGGTAAGGCGTCTGGATGAGGAAAGCCATCTCCAGGTTTTCCGGGACGGGACCCAGTGGGAACAGAGTCCCATGTACCATGGGGAGGTGTTGTACTGCCTCCTGGACAGCCTTCTGCACATGAAGCGTTTTGCTATATCCGTACCTTGCCGGCTTTGGGAAAAGGTACATAAAATGGTTTACTGTCTGGCAGCCTGGTGCAAGCCTGACGGGCATATGCCCTGCCATGGGGACAGTGATGATATAGACGCCCGGGATTTGATTGCACAGGGCGCTGTGCTCTTTCAGGATGCCAGGCTGAAATATCTGGCTCAGGGGGTGCTGCTGGAAGATAATCTGTGGAATCTCAGCTGGGAAGAAAAAACCTTTTATGACGGGCTGGCTCCCCGGAAGCCGGATCGGGCGTCCGCAGCGCTCACGGACAGCGGAAATTATTTTTTGAAAAATGGTTTTGACCGGACATCCGATTATCTGAGATTCCACTGCGGATGTATGGGAAGCGGGCACGGACACGGGGATCAGCTTCATGTGGATTACTATTCCCATGGTGAGGATATCCTTGTGGATGCCGGACGGTATACCTATGTGGACAATGAGATCCGCAGACGGCTGAAGGCCCCTTCCTCCCATAATACGGTGTGTATAGACGGCGAAAATTTCTGTACGTGTGTGGATAGCTGGGGCTACAGCCGTATGGCCCTGCCCTGGAAAGGAGAGCACAACTTTCTTCCCGGAATGGGAATGGTGTCCGGTGCCCATCTGGGTTATCTGGATAAGGGAGTGCTTCCTGTGCGTAAGGCTGTTTTACTGGCAAAAGGGCTGGTACTGTTGTGCGATACCTTCTATGTCTGCGGGCCGCAGGATGAAGGGGCCTGCCTGAACGGCCGTTTTACCGGTGACGCTGAAAACCGGGGAAACGCCGGTGTCCACCGTTACCAGTCCCGCTTCCATTTTGCAAAGCAGGGAAAGGCAGAGCTGAAAGACGGTACCGTCTGGTACCGTTCCCCCGGTGTCTGTGCAAAGCTGCTCTGCCTGAAAGGGGAGTGCAGCGTGACTCAGGCGGAGATATCCACAGAATATAACCGGCTGGAGGAATGCAGCTGTGTGGAAAATACCTGGGAAGCTTCCGGCTTTTCTTCCCAGTTTACCGTTGTGGCGGCTGCGGGGGCGGGGGAATACCTGGAGCTTTCCGCCCGGCTGCTGCCGGTGTCTATGGTAAGAAGCGGACGTACGCTTTCTTCCCGGGAAGCGGAAGCTGTCCGGATTGTGAGAAACGGATCGGAATATGTGGTGATCACCTGCCACCAGGAATTGATCAGCGAGGTGGATATTTTTACCGCAGGCGGATACGAATCCTATGGAAAGCTGATGGTGTTTACCCCGGAAAGCAGGGAAGGGGAAGTTCTTCAATACTAGTACAGCGTTGCATTTATATTACGGTAATGCAATGCGGTGCTGGAGAGTGATGATGTCCCGGACACATTTCTTAGAAAGGAAAGGCAGGAAAAAAGTGAAAAAACCGAATATCCTGATACTCATGAGTGATGAACACCGGTACGATGTGTGCGGTTTTGCCCGGAATCCGGTGGTGCGCACCCCGAATCTGGATCGGCTGGCAAAGGAAGCGGTGGTTTTTGATAACGCCTATACCCCGTCGCCGGTATGCATACCGGCCCGGCAGTGTATGGCGGCGGGACAATATCCCCGCACCTGTAAAGCGGAACGTTTTGGAGATGATTTAGAACCTAATTACCGTACCTTTGCAAGGATATTCAGCGAGAATGGTTACCAGACAGCGGCTTGCGGAAAGCTTCACCACCTCGGCCTGGATCAAATGCAGGGCTGGCGGTACCGGATTGCCGGAGATACGGAAGTGGCGGTCAGTTATTACCGGAAACAGGCAGGAGACAGCAGAGCGGCCTATCAGTTTGACTCTTCGCAGAAATGGGATGATAAAAAGGAAATCCTTCGTGCTGGCCCCGGTAATCCGGTTCATGCTAAAGAAGACCGCCTGACAGTGGAAGGCTGCCGGAATTTTATCCATTCGTATTTTGTGGACAGTTTCTATGACAGGCCCAAAAGGGAGGAACCGCTGCTTTTATATGTGGGCCTCCGGAATCCCCATTATCCCTATATTGCCCGGCAGGAATTGTTCGATTATTATCTGAACCGTGTGGAACCCTATGCGAACAGGACTCCTTCTTTGCACCCCTTTTTGGGCCGCTGCTCCAATTGTCCCCCGCTGGTAATCGGGGAAGAGGTAACCGAACGGGATGTGAAACGTGCCATGGCGGCCTATTATGCCAATGTGGAAACCGTGGATTTCCAGTTTGGACAGATACTTCATTTTCTGGAAGAAGCAGGGGAAAATCCCGATGACTGGATTATTCTGTATACCTCCGACCATGGAGAAATGCTTGGGGAACATTCGATCTGGGAAAAACAGCGTTTTTATGAAGGGAGCGCGCGTATCCCCTTATTTATCCGGTATCCGGGCCGGTTTACCCCTCACCGGTGCCGTAAAAATGTGAATCTGATCGATATTTATGCCACTCTATGTGAATTGAGCGGCAATCCCGTACCGGACGGACTGGAAAGCCGGAGCCTTGTGCCCCTTCTGGAAGGCCATGAAGACGGCTGGACGGACGAAACCATATCCCAATGGGGCGGACGCAACCTGATGATAAAAAAAGGGGATTTGAAATATCATTATTACGGGCAGGACGGTTCGGAGCTGCTGTTTGATTTGAAAAAGGATCCGGAGGAGAACAAAGATTTCAGCAGGGAAACGGAATATGAAGAGATAATGGCGTATTTTGTACGGCGGAGGGGAGATATAGGATTTCCATAAAAGGAGGTGGATCCGGTGTTGGGTTGAATGGCATGAAGGGGGATTTATACAGGTGCGAATCCGAAGTGCACAGGAATTTACTGGGAGATTCGCACCTTGAAAGTTTGAAATATAGTTTGTATGCGGTTATAATGGTGTTAAGAAAGGGAAGTGCTGAAGTGGAATTTGTGTAGATTAATGAATAGAAGAATGATATAATAAACGATAGTTGTGATGTTTTGCTGTCACGGCTTGCGGGCCGTGTGGATTGAAATGGAATACGTACCGGAGGGATTCGGGACTGGCGACGTCACGGCTTGCGGGCCGTGTGGATTGAAATATGAAAAAGCCGTGAATCAGCCATTTTTGCGGGTTGTCACGGCTTGCGGGCCGTGTGGATTGAAATTTAATTCTTCGGTCGTCAGTCCAGCATAAGGATGTCACGGCTTGCGGGCCGTGTGGATTGAAATTAGCATTATAGCCAATGCTACGATAATACTTTGGTCACGGCTTGCGGGCCGTGTGGATTGAAATTGCATTACAACAGAGCGAAGGTATACGGGGAAATGTCACGGCTTGCGGGCCGTGTGGATTGAAATCCTGATACTCTGCATAAAGGACCCAAGTTCCACGTCACGGCTTGCGGGCCGTGTGGATTGAAATTTCGAGAAGTCCGCCGCCTTCAGCTCAGACCATGTCACGGCTTGTGGGCCGTGTGGATTGAAATACTGTTAGAGAAATCACAACCATTTTTGTACATGTCACGGCTTGCGGGCCGTGTGGAGTGAAATCACTACCCATGTGCCGCTATCGCCATCGGTTAGTTGTCACGGCTCGCCGCCTGTGTGTACCAAAATAAATAATGCATACATAAAAGCAAAAGGAGACCCAAAATGTCTGAACGCCCGCTCCTGAATCAAAAGCTGGATGGCTCCACGTTTCGCAGCTATTACTACTTAAAAGAAGAATTGGTATCCTTTTGCAGGGAGAATGGTATACCCACATCCGGCAGCAAAGAGGAGTTAACGGAAAGGATTGCTATTTACCTTGACACAGGAAAGGTAAATTATGTAAAAAAGCCATCCAGACACAGGAACGACGTTGGAATCATAACGGAAAATACGGTTATTGAACCCAATTTTGTCTGCTCTGAAAAGCATCGTGCTTTTTTCCGGGATAAAATCGGGAACAGCTTTTCTTTTCCCGTGGCATTTCAAAAATGGCTGAAAACTAATACCGGAAAAAGCTATGCAGAGGCTATTGAAGCCTATTATCGGATTCTTGAGGAAAAGAAAAAGGGGAAAACGGTTATCGACAGACAATTTGAGTATAATACCTATATCAGAGATTTTTTCGAAGCAAATCCGGGTAAAAATCTACAGCAGGCAATTTGCTGCTGGAACTATAAGAAAGCGCGGCAGGGCCATAATTGTTATGAAAATATAGATCTTGAGGCATTAAAGGACGTTCCCTGAATCACACACGTCAGATAACAAAAGTAGGCCGAAATGCTGCCTGAGATGGAAGTTAAGTATCAGCCAAACTTTTTTATCTGCATCCGCGAAAATAAAAATACGAAAATAAAAATAGGTTGACATAGCCAGACTACAGTGCTACTATAAACAAAATCATTCACAGGTATGGATCCGTTCCATACCGGAAAGGCAAATGCCATGCTTGAAGTTACGAACAGTAAATGTTACAGGGACGACGATAGGCGGCGTTTGTATCAGCAGATGGAAAAGAAACTATTCAGTTAGTTTTTTAGCATCGCAGGTACAAACGCTTTCCGTGTTGTACCTGTGTGGCATAAATTATCAGGGATAAGAGTCCACACTGGTAGGTTAGATTACCATTGCGGGCTCTTTTTGTTGATCAAAAGAAGGGACACTGGCGGGCCGTCTGAACTGTTACAAAAAACGGGAGTTGTTTCTGTAATGAACTTACCGGTTGATATCCCTAAGGGAAAGGATGTGGTAAAATGAGACATAAAGACGATGTCTTGATGGATTTACGGTTTTTTTACAGAATTGCAAACAAAAACCGATGATTCCAATGCCCGGAAGGCTTATAGATACCGGAAGCCGGGCAAAACAAGGAGACGAATTCATGATGACAAAGTTTGAAACCATACAGGCAATTTCCGTACCTTCTTATCCGGAAGGCTCCCTTTTTTCCGCCGAGCGGCCGGAGAACAGGGAAAACCGGGAAATAACAATCCACGGAAGCGTTCATAAAATCCGTAAGATGAGCGGCTTTTCTTTTCTTATCCTGCGTACGCCTAAGAGGCTGGTGCAGTGTGTGCTGGACAGTGACAAATGTCAGGTGGAAGGCTTTTTAAAAGAAGAAGCCTGTATCCGGGCGAATGCCCTTGTGGTGGAGGAACCCCGCTCCAAAACCGGTTGGGAACTTCATTTGAAACGGATTACCGTACTTTCGGAACCTGCAGAGGAAATGCCTGTTGTGATTAACGGCAAAGGGATTGACGCATCCCTGGAAACGCTGCTGGATTACCGGCCCCTGACCCTGCGGAATGAAAAACAGCGCGCTGTTTTTAAAATACAGGAAGGGCTTTGCCGGGGCTTTCGTGCTTTTCTGGAAAAGGAAGAATTTACGGAGATCCGCACACCTAAAATCGTATACCAGGGAGCGGAAGGCGGTGCCAATATTTTCCGTCTGGATTATTTCGGCAAGGACGCCTATCTCGCCCAAAGCCCTCAGTTTTACAAACAGATGATGGTGGGAGTCTATGAACGGGTTTTTGAAATCGGACCGGTATTCCGGGCGGAAAAACATGATACGGCAAGGCATCTGAACGAATATACCAGTGTGGATTTTGAAATGGGATATATTAACGGCTTTCAGGATATCTGTCAAATGGAAGCCGCCATGATTAAAAACAGCCTGGATTATCTGCAGGTCCATTATGGGGCGGAGCTTTCCCTGCTTAAGGTCCGGCTTCCGGAAGCGGACAGCATTCCCTCCATCCGTTTTCATGAGGCGAAGGAACTTGTTGCCGGCCGGTATAAGCGGCCTTTATGTGAAAAAAATGACTTTGAGCCGGAAGAAGAAAAACTGCTCAGTGAAATTGTTAAGAAAGAAACAGGAAGTGATTTTGTATTTGTTACCCACTATCCAACGGCCAAAAGGCCCTTTTATGCCATGGAGGATACGGAGCATCCGGAAGTGACCCTGAGCTTTGACCTTCTTTTCCGCGGCCTGGAGGTCACCACAGGCGGACAGCGGATCCATGACTACGGGATGCAGCTTGCCAAAATGGAACGGATGGGTATGGATCCCTCCCTTTTTAAAAGCTATTTGTGGATCCATAAGGCGGGAATGCCTCCTCACGGCGGCCTGGGACTCGGGCTGGAACGTTTTACCGCCCGGCTTCTGGAGATGGATAATGTCCGGCAGGCGGCTATGTTTCCCAGAGACATTCACAGGGTGATGCCCTAGAGCGTGTTACTCCAATTACTGGCCGGATGGAACCTAGGGGGTCTTTGAAAATGCAGACCGGAAAAAACGGTTCCGGCAAAAGGTGCGGTGTCCGCACAGACAGGAGAGAAAATGGAAAGAATGGATAATTGTCTGGATTTTATCAGGGAGGCAGAGGGGCTGAAAAATGTGCTCCGTACGGCCTGGAGCAGCCGGGGAAGGCAGGAAAGTACGGCGGAGCATACCTGGCGTCTGGCCCTGGCAGCTATGACAGTGGCATGGGAATACCCGCGGCTGGATCGGCTTAAGCTGCTGGAGACAGCTCTCCTTCATGATATGGGAGAGTTGTACGAAGGCGATATCTCGGCAGCGCTGCTTCCCGATCCCGGAGAGAAATACCGGATGGAGGAGGAAGGAGTCAACAGGGCTTTTTCCTGTCTTCCGGAACCGCAGAAAAGTCATTTCCTGAAGCTTTGGAAGGAATACAATGACGAAACGACCCCGGAAGCCAGACTGATAAAAGCCCTGGACAAGGCGGAGACCATCCTTCAGCATAACCAGGGAAAGAATCCGCCGGATTTTGACTATGGTTTTAATCTGGAATATGGGAAAACGTACTTTGTAGGAGATGAAAAACTTCTCCATCTGAGAGAAAGAATCGATGCGGATACCAGAAGGCGTATGGAGGAAAATGGATAGGATACGCTTCCGTTCCAAAGATGAAAAATAAGCCGGACTGCAGGAGGCAGGCCCTTCTGCCCGCGGAGGGTGTGAGGGATAATATAATTATAGGATCAAAAAGAGACAGAAAACGGTTTGCCGTTTCTGTCTCTTTTGGGTCAGGTATCTGTTCTCGTATATTTGGGAATGAGCGTCAGGTTATCCAGCTGTTTTTCGGCTTCTCTTTTCCCTTCGGGATTCAGCCTGTAATAATAATCAAGAACCCGTTCTGCTTCGGGAGGGAGATCCTTCAGGCATTCCCAGCCCAAAAGGTAGGAAGGAGTACAGTGGAGAACCTCCGCCAGCATTACGAGCTTTTCATAGGGGATATTTTTAATCTCCCCACATTCATATCTCTGTGCGGTAGCTTCGCTGATTTTCAGTGACTCCGCTATTTGTTTTAAAGTCAGGTCCAGCATGGTTCTGCGTTCTTTCATGCGGGTACAGAGTAACGTATTTATATCGTTGGAGGAAACATTTCCGGGATTTGTACTGCTGGAAGAAGAATTCATAATATCACCATTTTACTGTTAATCGTTTGCGCCGATGTATCAGGCTGAAGCCCAAAATACATAATTACTATACCATAAACTTACGTAAAAAGCAATAAACGCATGAAAAGAAATAAATAAATACAAAATGAAAATGTATTTCAAAAGAAATCGGAACGATATCGAAAGAATTAATTGACATCAGAATAGATACTATGATACTATAAATTACGTAATAAGTAAGTTTTGGAGGAAGGACATGAGCAAAACGTATACAGTGGATATTCAGGCCTTGCGCGACCAGGCAGAACGGAAAGGAATCCATTCCGCGGAGGAACTTTCGGAGAAAAGCGGGATTAACAAAGAGGTACTTTTACCCATACTGGAAGGGCGCAGCCTGCCCTCTTATGATATCATGGTGGGGCTGGCAACGGCTCTGGAGCTTTCTCCGGAACTGGCAGGTGCTATTTTTTTTGATAACAACTTACGTAATAGGTAAGAAAGGGGAGGGGTTATGGGGAAAGGAAAGGTATGGGTGAACCTGGCAATAGAAGGAGGTGTGCCTCTTTTCAAGAAATTTGCCATGTTTGATTCGGGATTGGTTCCGGTAGAGCGCACCTGCAGGGATGCGGCATTGTTCAGACGCTGCCGTATACCATCGCTGCGTATGGATTTATTTATCGGGGAGCCTGCTGCGGATCTTGGCGATATAGCAGAGGAAACGCCGGAAGGACTCCGTTACAACTGGGAGAAATCGGACCGTCTTGTGAAAGCGCTTAGGGATAATGGGGTATCACCTTATTACTCCTGGTGCTACGTCCCCCGGCCGGTGCAGCCGGAGGGAGGAAATTTCCGCAGTATTCCGGCAGACTGGGAGAAGTACCGGGAAATAATGAGAAATTTTTCAGGCCATTACAGACAGATGGGCTGCCCGTTAGGCTACCAGGAAATCTATAATGAGCCGGTAAACCCGGGCGCTTTTTTTGACGGAGGGCCCGAGGATTACCATTTGTTGTATGAGTATGGGGCTTTGGGGATCCGGGAGGGGGATCCGGATGCCCTGGTGGGCGGACCGGCGGAGGCGTTTGTCCTTCCTCCGTATGAATGCAGGGTCAATGCGTCCCGCTTTTTGGATTACATACAGAAAAAGGAGCTGCCGCTGGACTTTTTTTCATTCCACACCTATGGATTCCGGGAAAAGATATACCTGGACCGTCTCCGTCTCATGCGGGGAGTATTGGCGGGGAGAGAATACTTTAACCATGCGGGTATCCATGTAAATGAAATGAATACCGTACCGCCTCCATGGCCTTATCGGAAAACCATTCTGGAACAGCAGGCCCTGCTGCCTCAGATTTTTACGATGATGGAGGACTTTCTGGAGGAAACGGATGTAGAGCTGGTACATTGGGCGCAGATGCTGGATTCCGGCGTGGATGCCCTGGGACTGACGGATCATCTTGGAAGGCTGCGGCCGGGCTATTTCGCTTTTGAGCTTTATGCAAGAATGCCCGCAGGCCGGGCGGCATGCTGCTGTGATGACAGGCTGGGCTGCATGGCTTCTGTGGATGAACAGCGTTTTGCCGCAGTAGTTTGGAATAAGTCGGAGGAAGTGATGGAACTGACGGAAGATATCTGTGGAATTCCTGCTGTGTTTGACCAGGCGGACGTATGCATTGTGGATGCACGGTTCCTGGACGGGCTGACGCAGGATCCCGGTCTCAGGCTTCAGAAGAATATGTGCCTTCCTGTAAGAGGAGGGAAAGCCAGTCTTGCCGGTATTCAGCTCGGTATCTCCGATGTGCTGTATGTGGAAGGGAATACGGCCGGCCCGGGGAAAATGGTCATAAATCCGGGCCTCCGGATCCGCCAGACACTGCATTATTATCCGGACAGGTGGAAACGGTGCTATGCGGAATACGATTCCGACAGCGGGCGCGTGTATCTGGGAGCCAACGGCTGCGGAGGCAGGCTCACAATCGTATCCCTGAAAATACAGGGAGCGGGCGGCAAACTTACCGTGAAAAGAACGAGGCTGTCAGGGGAAGCGAACCTGGCTGTACGTATGGATTATTATACCTCGGAATACGTAAAAGCCGTCCAGTTTGGCGGGGGTGTACAGGAAAAGCATTCCATGGAAGCAAAGCATTCCGCGGAAGCGGAGTATTCCGGAGACGCAGGATATTTCAATGCGAATTTCAGCAGGGGGACAAAACGGCCCGCCGATTATCTGGCGGAAGAGGTGGAGGGGATCCTGGATTTGGGCAGATATGCACCGGCGGATTGGAAAGGAGAAGGCCTGTTGTCCTTCCTGGCCGCAGATGCCACGGATAATTACAGAGAGACCGTTCAGCTGGCTGCGCCTGTGTCCAGGGCCTTCAGCAGCCTGCTGGATTAAATAAAGGTAAGAAAAGGAGAGGGTTTTATGAAAAACAGAAAAATGAAATCGGTACTGGCACTGGCTATGTCGGCGCTTCTGGTATTATCCCAGGCGGGCTGCGCAAGCGGAGGAACCGCCGGAGATAATACGGCTCCTGATACCGCACAGACAGAGACGGTACAGGCGGAGACGGCGCAGGATGCTAAGGCCCCGGCAGAAAAAGGGGATCCCTTCGGAAAATATGAGGAGCCGGTAAAGGTGACGGCCA
>NZ_QUES01000054.1:0-37436 GCF_003478085.1 Eisenbergiella sp. OF01-20
TTCCTTCTTCCGCCTCGGTTTCTTCCAGTTCTTCGGTCTCCGTTTCTGTTTCGCTTTCCGTTTCTGTCTCAGCTTCTGATTCCGTTTCTGTTTCCGTCTCTGTCTCAGTCCGGGTTTCCGTCTCGCTCTCTGTTTCCGCAGTGGTTTCTTCTTCCGCTGTTTCCACGTTATCTATTGCCGCTGCTTTCACAGTAACTGTAACGTCCTTATCCGGTATAAATTTATAAATCCCTTCTGATGGTACGAGTTCACTATCCCCCGCCTTTACTGTGGAACCGCTTCCTTCACTCATCTCTAATCTGAAAGCAAGTTCTTTTCCCTTTTCTACGTCGAAGGAATCTTTAACTTCTGTTTCACCTACTAAAATCTTAACGTCCCCGTCTTTCTGAAAACTTACTTTCCATACAGATGACTGGGTTTCCTCTGATAATGTGCCCTCCGCCTCTTTTGTCTCTTCACCAGGATCGTTTTCTGTCGTGGAAGTTTCTTCTTCCGTACCGATATCCGAATACTCTTCCGAAAAAGTTTCCTCCACACTTTCTGTTGAGGTTTCCTGCATTCTCTCCGATACTTCCGATTTCTCCTCATTCCCGGAATTATCTGATAGCACAGGTGTTTCCTCCCCCGTATTATCGTTCTCAGACGCAGCAGTGGATTCCGGTTCGCTTTCCTGCTCTGATGCCGTATTCGCTTCTGCAGCAATAACAGTCAGACCGTCATTCCCCACTGTTGTGGCAATCAGAACGAAAGCCAACAGGAACGCCCATAATCTTTGTAATGCCTTTACTCTTTTCATTCCTCTTTCTCCTCTTTTTAAACAGCTCTTATCTAAAACCCCTAATTTTCCGTATTATCTTTCCGTTCTTCATCTCCCAGCGCGCTGTCGATAAGCTTTAACAGCTCCAGAGCACTTCGGAAATGTTTTGTGACTCCCTTCTCCGTCCAGGATATGGAGCCTTGCCATGTGGCATTCTGTCTGCTGTTTACCCGGACAATAAAGGAAGCTTTGCGTCCAACCTGATTTTTTATATCTTGTTCTTCCCGCACTGCTTCTGCCTCCTTGCCAGTTCCTGTCTGTGTTTTCTTTGGTTTCAGCGTTCTGTCCCGGGTTGATGCTTGAGGAAAGTTGAGCCTATCATAAAGCGTTTCCATTTCAGTCAGCAGATAAAGCTGGTTGCTGAATGTTACAGGCGCCTCAGAATAGCAATGATACATCCGTCCTTCTATCAGCTCTTCTTTTATCTCGTCTACGCAGACGCATATGACATTTTTTGGCGTTGGTCCTGCTCTTAATGATGTCTGCTGCATAAAGCACCTCCCTCTTACTGTTACTTTGAGTATAAAGGTCAGGGTGTAACATCAAGTGTTACATTTTGGAAATTAATGTTACTTTTTTTATTTTTTTATTTAAAAACTGCATAATAATAAAACGCCCGGTTTGTTCTGAGCGTTTTAATGAGTGGTTATTCTGTTTATTTTTCAATCAGCCTATAGAGAATTGGTCTGGGCAAAGGATCTTTCGGGGCATTTTATATTATATGAAGTATAATATCGTTCTCTAGGCATACTATATGAGATATACTATTTTTAGCCACAGATATAAGCTCGGAAGAAATGTTGAAAAATATTGGTTAAAAATAAAAAGAAATTCTTAAAGAGAAAAGAGAACTCCAGCCGGTCTTGCTTTGCCGGCTGGAGTTCTCTTCATTCTCTTATTTTCTAAGAATTAGTACGCTGTGATTCAAGGATGAGGGATTTATTCCTCTTCTTTTTTACGTCTTTTGGCAGTAACTCCCAATGTCAGGATTGCTCCCATTATCAGGAATGACCATCCGGCTATCGGTGCGGTATCTCCTGTTCCAGGGCCTTTGGCTTCGCCCAGGACGCCTACTTCAGGTGCCAGTGCTTCACCAAGGACGCCTACCTCGGGCTGTACGGGTGCTAATGCTTCACCAAGTACGGCGGTTGTTGCAGTAGGAGTTGTCGTCGTCGGAGTTCCGGGGGTCGGGTCGGGAGTCGGATCGGTAGGGGTTGGGGTATTAGCGGCAAAGTGTGCGGTGTAAGTGGCTGCCACATGCAAACCATTTACTTTGACAGGCACATATGCTGCATCCGTGCTCACTACTTCACCAGCTTCATTTGTCCAGTTAACGAAATGATAGCCATTCGCTGCTGCTGCTGTAGAACCCTGTGCATCTCCATTTACTGCAAATAATGTTTCGTTTTCTCTGCTGACGCTTCCGTTTGCATCGGCCTGGTAATTAATTGTAATTTGATCTTCGGTATAAATCACCCTAAGTACATCACCGTTCCCTACGGTATTAGGAACGTCTGCGGAAGGCACCAGAGACATTAACATATTCAATATCCCCTGATTTGCTTTTTTGTGTTCTACTCTGTTATAGCTGTATCCGGGATATTCTTTTTGCTCAATGTCTTCAACATCCAAGGTATCCGGATCATTTACCCATACCTCTTTGGTTACCTCATAAGCATCTCTTGCATCCGTTTCTCCATCTATCCAGTATTCCACTCTGTAAGAAAGTGTTTTTTCTATAGTTCTGTCTTCTTCAAAATGTGCTGTATAGGTATCTGCTACGTTAAGGCCACCTACCTTTTCAGGTATGAAATGAAGCTCTTCACTTACTATATCGCTCTTACTGTTGGTCCAGTTTTTAAGCTTATAACCATAGTCAGGTGCTGCAGTAGAACCTTCTGCTTTACCGGTTGCAGGAGCCAAATTTTCTTTTCCAAGACTCACCTTACCGTTTGCTTCCGCAAGATAGGTGATCAAAATCTCTTCATCCTCTTTGAAGTTTGCAAAGTAAGTTGCTGCTACATTCAGACCATTTACTTTGGCAGGTACAAATGACGCTTCCGTACTGATTATATTTCCCTTTGTATCTGTCCAGCTTTCAAAGGTATAGCCGGCAGCGGCTGTTGCCACGGAGCCTTTTGCAGTTCCTGTAGCAGGGGCAAGTGTTTCCCTTTCCTCGCTTACACTTCCTCCGGTATTCGCCACATAGTTGATTGTTACATCGGCATTCTCTTTAAAGTTTGCATAATAGGTTGCTGCCACATTGAGTCCATCTACCTTGGCTGGTATAAACAATACATCTGTGCTGACTACATTTTTGTCCTTATCTGTCCAGTTTTCGAAGGTATAGCCAGCGGCGGCTGTCGCCGCGGAGCCTTTTGCGGTTCCTGTAGCAGGGGCAAGTGTTTCCCTTTTCTCGCTTACACTTCCTCCGGTATTCGCTATATAATTGATTGTTACAGCAGCATTCTCTTTAAAGTTCGCATAGTAAGTTGCTGCTACATTCAGACCGTTTACCTTCGCAGGTACAAATGACGCTTCCGTACTGATTATATTTCCCTTTGCATCTGTCCAACTTTCAAAGGTATAGCCGGCGGCGGCTGTTGCCACGGAGCCTTCTGCGGTTCCTGTAGCAGGAGCAAGCGTTTCACTTCCTCTGCTTACACTGCCGCCAATATTGGGAATATAATTTATTTCAATTTTACCGTTTTCTTCAAAATGGGCCGTATAGGTATCTGCCACATTTAAGCCGTTTACTTTTTGAGGTACAAATTCAGCTTCTGAACTGACTACCGTTCCTTGGCTGTTCGTCCAGTTCGCAAAATGATAACCATTCGCCGCTTCTGCTGTTGATCCTTCCGCCTCACCTTTCACAGCCTTCAGGGTTTCATTTTCACGGGTAACACTTCCGTTTGCTTCAGCCGCATAATTAATAGTAACAACATTTTCTGTGTAAATCACCTTCAGTAAATCGCCGTTTTCAACCGTCTTCGGAAGATCCTCTGAGGGTATCAGGGACAGTAACCATGTAAGGATACCTTTGCCGGCTTTCTCATGATCCACCCTGTTATAGCTGTATCCGGGATATTCTTTCTTTTCTATGTCTTCTACATCCAGAGTATCCGGATCATTTACCCATACTTTTTTCGTTACATCATAAGAATCTCTTGCGGCGCTTTCTCCCTCAAGCCAATATTCTACCGTGTAGGAGATCTCTTTACCTAAAGAAGTATCTTTTTCAAAATGAGCGGTATAAGTTTCTGCAACATTCAGTCCATTTACTTTCTCCGGTATAAAATGAAGCGCATCACTTACAATAGTACCTTCACTGTCGGTCCACTTCGTAAGCTTATAGCCATAATCAGGTGTGGCTGTGGATCCTTCCGCAACTCCGGTAGCAGGAGCAAGACTTTCCTCTTTGGGAGTAACCTTACCATTACCTTCAGCTACATAATTTATGGTGATCTTTTGTTTTTCTTTAAAGACAGCATAATAAGTTGCTGCTACGTTAACACCGTTAACTTTTTCAGGGACAAATGTAAAAGCAGTTCCTACAATATCACCTTTCTCATTTACCCATTTGTCGAACTCATAACCTGCCGCAGGTATTGCCCTGGAACCAGCAGCTTCTTCCGTTACAGGTGCTAAAGTCTCACTCGCAGGTTCTACTTTTCCTCCGACACGTGCAACATAATTAATTGTTACCTTCTCATTTTCTGCGAAATGCGCCGTGTAGGTTGCCGCCACATTTACACCATTCACCTTTTGAGGGATAAATTTCAGTTCCGTTCCTACTGTATTTCCCTGTTCATCCGTCCATTTTTCAAAATGATATCCGGTATTCGCGGTTGCTATAGAACCGGCAGCATTCTGTGAAACAGGTGCTAATGTTTCAGAACCAGGAGTTACACTTCCTCCTGCCGTTGCATTGTAATGGATGGTAATGGCAGCATTTTCTTCAAATACCGCATAATAGGTTGCTGCAGCATTAACACCATTCACCTTTTCAGGGACAAACTTCGGATTCGTTCCGACTTCATTTCCTTTTGCGTCTGTCCATCTTACAAAATGATATCCTGCGTCTGGTGTTGCAACAGAACCAACTGCCGTATCTTTAACAGGCGCTAATGTTTCATGATCAGGGGTTACACTTCCTCCTGTTTTTGCTTTATATTCGATAGTTACATCATCATTTTCCACATAATAAACTTCTATTAACTTATTATTAGAGGTTATTGTGGTAGGAAGAGCCGGTACTATTTTTTCTTCGTGATATCCATTCGGGCATTTATTTACCACCGAACTGATTTCTGTTCCGACAGTAACCCCGGAACTCTCGTTCCATTCCGTCTGGTGTACACCATCTACATAATAGTAAACCTGATAGGTTACTTTCTGCTGCTGATACTCAAAAACAATTTCATTTTTACTGGAGTCAAGATATATTTCCCTGTAAATACTGGGATTCTGACCTTCTGCCAACAAATACCCACCTATTTCAGGAGCGGAAACCCAAACAGCCGCTTTTTGAGTGGTGTATTCAGCAGGCCCGTAAATAACCTCCTTCGTATCCTTGTCGATACCGGTAACCGTATATTTACGTTCAACTGCATTTGTATAATAGAAAGTTATTTCATTTCCGCTTTGTGCAAGAACTAATGACTGACTTGCTTCTACCGGAACATATCCTTTCTCCTCCAAATCAACGGCCCATTCCGTTACCGTCTTACCGATTCTTAGATTCGATACTGTTTTAGATTCATACAGTTCCTTTTCAGTACCCTGTTCTAAATATTTTACGGTATAGGAAGTATAGTTTTTAGGGGACCAGTGCGCATACAATGTAAAACCATTTTTTACCGGCGTGCCGAAATCGTATTTTGTGCCGCTTTCAGCCTGCGTATACCATCCAAGGAAATTATACCCTTCTCTTACCGGCAGTTCAGGTTCTCCTACTGTATTTTTATACCCAACATTTACAGTAGTCTTATTTCCGCCTTCATAATTCTCATCGAAGATAACGGGATATGTTTTTATCTTCCACCCTGCATACACTGTCATATTGTTTGCAGGCATGGTATCACTTCCCCATTGTACGCTGCTCTTCGCACCCGGATCATAATACCATCCGGTAAATTCATAACCTTCCCGGGCAGGAGAACCTTTAGGTGCTGTAATCGTGGCTTCGTATTTGTAAGTACTGGAACCGGGAGCGTTGTTTCCCCCGTTTGCAGAAAACTCTATCGTATAGGAGTTCCTTGTATAATATAAATAATTATTTGTTTTAAGGCTTCCTCCTATATTGCGGGGAACATTTCTATTATCATTTTCATTAAAAGTAAATCCGGTAATCGGATATCTGTCGCCTTTCGTCAACTCCCAACTGTTGGTATTAGACGTAAAGGAATCCAAATGATGCTCTATATAAGTGTTCCCTGAAACCGGCTCAACCATATAGTACATATTATATTTATATCTTCCTGTAGAGCTTTTTTCAAAGCTCATATTACTTGCCGGCATCACCTGCATACCTGCATAAGATTTCCCGTCTCCGCCGGAGAAATTTTCCCAGATACATTCACGGGGCCACTTATCATTAATCCAGGCGCCGTAGCGATCGGTAATCGTATGGATCGGATTACGATCTCTTTTATTTTCAAAAAATTTCAAGGTAAATGATTTTCTATTATAATATACATTAACAATAGCAGAACCATCTACATCAATCGTAATTCCCGTGTCCATCCTGGAATAAGTAAATCCAGCTTTTTCCAGATTAATTTTAGATAATTCAGCCGAACTGATATCCGGAATATCCGATGATTTTATTTCCGTCCCAACTTTTCCATTCTTGGACTGGCTGTATAGGAAATCATAATCATTTCCTTCGGCTTTCTGGATCCAGTACATAATCTTATAATTGGCTGTAGCGTTTTTATCTACACTCCAGGAAGCTGTAAGAAGCATATTATCTGTTAAGGAAATGCTTGTTACCTTATTTCCGGAATTATTCAGCCATCCTTCAAAGATATATCCATCTCTCGCAGGTGTTTGATCTTTTCCCAATGTAACCTGTGATTCAAAAGGAGCTTCTATTGCGGTTACATAACTACCACCTGCGGAATCGAAACGAATCGTATAATTTAACCGGGTGTACTCAATTACTATAACGGTATTTCTGCCGATTGTTGTATTATCAACAACACCCGCTTCGAATCCTTTAACTGTTCTCGCCTGCGCTTCGGTTTCTGAACCATACATTCCCTGTTTTGTTTCATTCTCAGTTACATAGCTGCCATCCAGCTGCTGAAACTTATGTTGTACAGTATAGGATGTTTCCGTAGGATTATACTCTACGGTTATAGTCAGATCCTTATTAGGCATGGTACCCTGTACGATTTCCTGATTTGCCTGAAAGCCGCTTATTACCGGGGAGGTTCTCTTGTATACGCTGCCTTCCCTTACATCCACAGAATAAGAATCGGCGGCTGTACGTCCGGCCATAGCCCCTGCATTTTCACTATATACATAATTTATCGTAAGTGTATGTATTGGTTTAACAGAGGAAGGATCCAAAACTACTATCTCCTTATGCGCCTGAATCCCATCTATCGTCACTGTTATATCAACTATACCCTCCGACACACCGGTCACAATACCGTTATCATCTATTGTAGCTACACTTTCATCTCCGCTGTGCCAGGTAATTTCTTTTACTTCAGCATTTTCCGGCTCATACACTGCATTTAAAGTGATTTGTTTCCCAATATTAACAGTATTTGTACCTTCTATCTTTACTGTTTCAACCGCAACAGGTGCATTCTCTACTGTTAAATCTACGAAATCTGTAAATCCGCCTTCCAATGTTGTTACAGTGATTGTTGTATTGCCTGCTGATAACGCAGTTACTTTACCATCGTTATTAACCGTTGCTACAGATTCATTAGAAGAACTCCATGTAACCGATTTATCCACTGCATCAGACGGCACTACTTCCCATGCATAATTGAGAGTTTTACCTACAATAAGCTTACTATCCTTATTAGTGATGGTAACACCAGTAACCGACACAGGAGGTTCCACTATTTGGATATTTATGGTACTTTCGGCCTCGCTTGTATTTTCCCACCACATTACCGAATATTTATAATTAACAGTCAGATGTACTTTAACACTCCCAGCTTTCATAGCCTTGAATTTCCCATTCTGGCTGTCTATGGAAGCGAACTCACTTCCGCTGGTGATTTCCCATGAAACAGACGTTATATCTTCCTCATCAATACCTGTTTTACTGAATGAAAGTGTAATATCCATACCAGGATACACATCCCCATCAACAGAATTAATTGACACCGTTCCATTTTTCTGAGACGCATATAATGCCGTATTGCCGGCTGCCGTTTCTGTAGATACATCTACAGTTACATCGCCGTCTATTTCGCTTACTGTGTATACACCATCTGTTTCCGCGAGGACATTATCCCCCACTTTCACTTCTTTAACGCGATATCCTTTTGTTCCATCCGCTTCAACAGAAAACTGTAAGTCGTTTCCTTCTTCCACTTCCGTACTGGAAACAGTTTCACCATTTACCTTTACAACAGCTTCTCCTGAAATATTGAAATTGACTTTATAAGTCACTTTTTCATTTTCTGTATCTTCGACAGCAGTCGTTTCAACGTCTGTGGTCTCCGCTTCATCCTCTGTGGTATCAGCAGACGAATCTATCGCAGATTCCAAGGAAGCGTTTGTACTATCCGTTTCGGCTTCCGAATTATCTGTAGTTGCAAGCGTTGTTTCATCTCCACCTTCGGAAGGTACTTCTGCGGGATCCGTCACTGCAGGTGTTTGGGCTCCCTCCTCTACCTCCGCCTTTTCCTCACTTTTTGAAGAATCAGTTGAAGGGGCGGGCGCATCTTCCTCCACATTCTCCTTATTGGCTTCCGATGTGGATTCCGGTTCGCTTTCCTGCTCCGCTACCGTATTCGTTTCCGCCGCTGTTACAGTCATACTGTCATGCCCCACCGTTGTGGCAACCAGAACGAAAACCAACAGGAACGCCCAAAATCTTTGTAATGATTTTGCTTTTTTCATTCCTCTTTCTCCTCTCTTTTTAAACAACTCTTATCTAAAACCCCTAATTTTCCGTATCGTCTTTCCGTTCTTCATCTCCCAGCGCACTGTCGATAAGCTTTAACAGCTCCAGAGCACTTCGGAAATGTTTTGTGACTCCCTTCTCCGTCCAGGATATGGAGCCTTGCCATGTGGCATTCTGTCTGCTGTTTACCCGGACAATAAAGGAAGCTTTGCGTCCAACCTGATTTTTTATATCTTGTTCTTCCCGCACTGCTTCTGCCTCCTTGTCAGTTCCTGTCTGTGTTTTCTTTTGTTTCAGCGTTCTGTCCCGGGTTGATGCCTGAGGAAAGTTGAGCCTATCATAAAGCATTTCCATTTCAGTCAGCAGATAAAGCTGGTTGCTGAATGTTACAGGCGCCTCAGAATAGCAATGATACATCCGTCCTTCTATCAGCTCTTCTTTTATCTCGTCTACGCAGACGCATATGACATTTTTTGGCGTTGGTCCTGCTCTTAATGATGTCTGCTGCATAAAGCACCTCCCTCTTACTGTTACTTTGAGTATAAAGAACAGGGTGTAACATCAAGCGTTACATTTTTTGAATAAATGTTACTTTTTTAAAATTTTATTGGAAAAGGCCATTATTAAAAACGTCCGGATCGTCCCGAACGTTTATCATTGCAAATCCGGCTATTATTTATTACTTTTCAGAAAATGAATGCGGCACTTCTTTTTTATGCTGCCGCCTGCTATAATCAAATTAATCTGAACAAAAAGGAGCGATAAAATGAATCTATACAATGTGGTTTCCAAAGCATATGATTTATTGGAGATTATATTTTTCTCTGAAAAGGGCAAAAATCCTGTAAATATCATTCTGGAGATGGTTCCAGACAGAAAAATCCGAGTTTTAGATATGTGCTGCGGAACATTATCGAATACTATTACTATTGCAAAAGAGAAGCCTGCTGTTAAAGTTATGGGGCTGGATTTGTCTGAACAAATGCTTCGTGTGGCAAAGAGGAAAGTAAACAGGCAGGGAATGAAGAATGTGTATCTGAAATGTGCAGATGCTGCAAAGACCGGACTGCCGGATAAGAGCTTTGATTATATTATAATCGGATTAGTTTTGCACGAAAGCTGTCCCGAATTCATAAAAGGGATAATGGCTGAATCGAACCGGCTGTTGAAAGACGAGGGAAACATAGTTATTTTGGAATGGGAGCGCCAAAAAAAGTTCTGCAAATTCATAAAGTTTGCACCCTTGTATCTGTTGGAAAGCTTACATTGCAGAACCTTTAAGAAATTTTATCTTGCGGATAAAAAAATGTATTTTGAAAATTATGGTTTTGATGTTGCGCGGGAAGAGCATTGCAATTATACAATTGTCCTTAAACTGAAAAAGAGAAAAGGCCGCATCGATAACGGGAACGAAACGTCGTCGGGCGTATGAAGCGTAAAAACGTCCGGATCACTCCGAACGTTTTTTTAGCCGCTTTTTTATCTGTTATATACTCATCCCCACAAGGAACTGGTCTGGGCAAAGGATATGTCTTCACCCGGAAGGTTGTCTTCTGCGGCAGGCTGTACCTTATATTCGATAGCCGCACGGGCCTTAAGGCCAAAACTGAGAAAACATCCGTCTATCCTGTGCTGAATGATAGCACAGTCCTCCAGGCGGAGACCAAGCAGCAGTATCAGATACTGGTTCATCCCGTAACGGGTGTAAAAATCACCTTTTCTAAGGGAAGAACCTACTGCCAGTTTCAGCTTTTCCATGTATTTTTCCAGTTTTACTTCGTCCGTAAGCGGCTGTCCTTCCCTGTCCACCATGGTACAGAGCATCAGGTAAGCAGACTGTCCATTGCGTTCCAGCATACGGCACACAATATGGTAGCAGTCCGTAAAACCGGGATAGGTACAGAAGTAGGCGCCTGATTTGATTTTTTCTTCCTGTAGCCCTTCTTTAATATCGGTCATAACCACCGCATGATACTGGACTTTATCGCTCATGGCATGGAATCTTTCCATCATTTCTTCCGATGGGGTCAGTCCCAGTTCTTCAAAATAGAATGTGGTGGCTTTTTCGTAAACATCCATGGCTTCCTTAAATCGGCCTAACGTCATAAGGCAGTCGATTTGAAGAAGGTAGAATTCTTCATAAGGATATAAACGGCAGGCTTTGGTACTCAGCTCCAGAAGTTCTTCATATCTGTTCTGCTTTGATAGAATCGTTTCCGCTTCTTTCAAACAGGCAAAATATTTTTTCTGGTAATCTGCACAGGCAACAGCCACCCATTCCTCTCCGCCCAATTCGGGAAGAAAATCTCCTTTATATACCTGGCATGCCTTAAGAAGATAGGAAAGCCTGGTTTCCTCCGCTTTTTCTTTTTGAGCCAATTCAATGGATTCCGTAAAAACTTCAATGTCCAGTTCCAGGGGGACTTCATCCCGATCCCAGAAGTAATTTCCCAGCTTGATACGAATGCAGTCCGAGTCCCCAAAAGCATCCATTTTTTTGAGGTATTTACGCAGCCGGTGCGCATTCACCCTTAAGGTTACTGCAGGATCCTCCAGCGCATCATTCCCGTAAAGCCTGTCTATCAGCTGTTTTCTGGGAATCCCCGTATTTCCGGCGGCCAGAACGCTAATCAGAAGTTGGATCATTTTTGTCGTATTCGAATATTCCAAAGGGATGGATTTATCGTCTTTGGAAAGGGTAAAGCCGCCCAGCAAATTCACACAAACAATATTTTTATTTTCCATGGCCCCTCATCATTCCTAATTCTATAGCTGCCTCTATGTAGCAGTATCTTTCATAAGTATAAAAATTTTATTCTTTTTTGTCAACGGGAAGCATGATGGGAAAAAGAATAATCTTTCCTCCTTCTGACCGCGACCGTTTGTCATTATACCATGGAATCGCAGAAAAGGTAACTCCTTAAAATCTTATCCCTCAAAATCAGTTACCGTTCTTTTCCATCGGCTGTTTTGTAACTGCTTTGCAGCGTTAGTACTGTTGCGATATTTTATTTTTACTGACTTTTGTGGTCAATAACGGTATAATAGAAGTTGATTACCTATATAAGGAGGGCTTTTATGAAACTGGATACGATACACCATGTAGCTTTGATATGTTCTGATTATCAAATCTCACGGCATTTTTACGTGGATTTGCTTGGTTTCAAAATCATCCGGGAAAACTACCGGGAAAGCCGGGGAGATTATAAGCTGGATCTGAAGCTGGGAGATTGTGAGCTGGAGCTTTTTGCCATTCCGGGAAGCCCTGTACGGCCCAGCTATCCGGAGGCCTGCGGTTTGCGGCATCTCGCTTTCCGTGTTCCCTGTATAGAGGATACGATCCGGGAACTGCAGGCATTGGGAATTGAGTCGGAGCCTGTGAGAATTGATGAATTCACGCAGAAAAAAATGACTTTTTTCAAGGATCCGGACGGTCTTCCTTTAGAACTGCATGAATAAAAAAGGAAAGGCTATTGGACAGCCCCTCCGTGAAATTCACATTCATAAATTTTTACGTTTCCATAATAAATTTCTTCCCGTCCCTGGAACCATTGCATGTCTCCCCGTTGGAAACAATGGTAAATAGAATCTCCCTTCCGGTAAAGCGCAGGCCCCCGGAAGGGATTCTCTATTTCCACATGGGACAATGCTTCTTTTAAAAAGCCGGAGTTAAAGTTATCGGCCAGGGTCCTGCCCGCATAGTTCATTGACCAGATTGGTATCCTTTTTTCCTGCTGCTTTTCCCATACGGCCTCTTCTCCGGTAAAAAACCTGCCTCCCAAATAAGTATCCATATACCAATACCTTGAATCTTCATAGACAAAGTCATGGGCTTCCGGACGGCAGGGCTGCTCTTCTTCCGCACCGTTTCCGGCATAGCTGTTTTTTTTGGCGCAGAGGAGGAATTCTGCAAGCCGCTGTCCGGATATGGCAGCCGCAGATGGTATTCCTGCAGAACCTGAGCAATCATTCCCATATATCAGGGCATCAACCGTTACCCCATAAAGTCCGGCAAGCAAAGTAAGGTTAGTAATATCCGGGTAATTGATCCCGTTTTCCCATTTTGCCACGGCCTGGCGGGATATCTGAAGTCTGTCTGCCAGATCCTCCTGGGAAAAATTGTAGGCCTTGCGGTATTTTTGAAGATTAGATGGCAAGCGTATTTCAATCATAACAGCCTCCTGCAGGTAGTTTTTTCTTATATTATACCCGCTCTTTCTTCCGGGCACCACCAACAGCTGCTTGTCAGACTGTCAACCTGAGGTTCCGTTTTCTTATTCTGCTCCACCTGGAGAGGGGAATCCGTTTTCAGAAAGGGTTATCAGGCTGATGTAATGGCGCGCTTTATCCGCATCTTCCTTTTTTACCAGAACTTCATATTCTTTGGAAAAATCAGAATTCATCCCCAAACTCCCTGTTACTGCCCGGGATGCTCCCAATCCGATCCCACCCGTCCGGTCACGCACCTTAACGGTATACCAGACATTATTGGCGGACAAAATATCTCTTACTTTCGTAAAACTGCGCAGGGAGAACCCGGAAAAAACAGTTTCCTTAAACAATCCCATATATGCTACCCCTCTTCTACGATCAGCAGATTCCAGGGCTGAATCCGCATTATTTCGCCTTTTTCCGTTTTCCGGCCGGAAAACAGTTCCGTACCCTGATGACCACATGCACATTCCTGAAGTCCGCTGGAATAATTCAGATAATAGGTTATGCGGTTTCCCTTACAGTTCCTGCCCTCTCTGATAATAAGCGGAAAGGAGTTTTCCTGTTTCCAGGTCCACCAGCCTTTTTCCTTCCAGACTGCCGTAAGCAGGGCTTTCAGATAGACCGGTGTGGTCATACATCCCATATAAATGCAAACACCTTTGCCGAAGTCTTTTCTGGTAACCGCAGCATAATTTTTCCATGCGTAATGATCATAAGAAGCGATCACCTCGGCATCCACATTTTCCAGCAATTCCATAAACAGCGAAACTTTACGTTCCTCTTGAGAAACCGGAAGCGAATCCCCTGTCAGTCCGGCATTAACGGGAGCGGTAAACTGATTATATGTTATGCCGAAGCATTCTTTCAATAAATGCGGCTGTGCATCCGCCCATACTTTAACGTGTTCATCCGTAAATGCGGTTTTAAAGGTAGCTAATACACAACCCCCCTGCTCCGCATAATCCCGGATCCGCTGCAGGCATTCTTCCGGCGCGCAGTAAAGCGCGGGCACAAACAAGATATCATATCCGGATAATTCTGTTTCCTCTGTGCTGACAAAATCGCACTCCACATTCATTTCATAAAGGGCATCGTAAATCCACCTGACTACATCATTATAATTTACCGCGCTTCCGGCCGGGAAAGGAAACCATTTCAAGGCAGTAAGCGATTCATTGCTCACCATGATCGCCGCCTTGTTCTCTTTTTTCAAATGCAACAGGCTTGGACTGAGTTCCCGGAACTGCCTTCCGATACAGCAGGCCTCCCGGTAAACCGCATTTTCTTCCATATCATGGCTGAGTAGGCCCTTCCAATAAGTCTCGCAGGCATTATGGATAGAATGCCAGTGCCAATACATCACGGAATCCGCACCGCTTGCCAGGTGGCTGAATGCCTGGAGCCGCAGCTGTCCCTCATAGGGTGTCCATTCGGGAAATCCCTGGGCTTCTGTTTCGATAAGAAGATAATTATCTTTTTTAAGAGAGCGGATGAGATCACCGCCGAATGCAATCTCTTTTCCCGTAAGGCTGTCCTGTGTGGGATGGTAAATATCACAGCCGGCTATTGTTACCGCTTCTGCCGCCTTAAAATGGTCCACATCGGGCTGCACGCCATAGGAGTATCCCTTCCATGCAAAATCAAAATTATGGGTAATAAACTGCTCTTCCCGTTTGTATTCGCTGACGATTTCCGCCTGTCTTTTCAGGAAATCCGTAACCAGCTGTCTCTGAAACTTTTCAAATTCACAGCCCAGGCTTCCATTTATCGTACCGGCTACACTGGGAAATTCCTCCCAGGAATTGATGCGGTTGCTCCAGTAAGCAAGGCCGAAATCATGGTTGAAACGTTCCAGATCCCCATCATATTTTTTTCTGATATATCTGACAAACATTTGCTGGACATTTTCACTGCTTGTCCCGAAATGTTTAGTTTCGTTATCCAGCTGAAAGCCTATAACACAACGGTATCCCCTTACCGCTTCCATCAGCCTGCGGATGATACGCTCGGCATAGAAACGGTAAGCCGGATGGGTGATATCCATAATCTGTCTGGCACCATAAGGCCTTCTGCCGCTTCGATCCGTTACCATAATTTCCGGATAGGCCTTTGCCATCCAGGCAGGTATGGCATATGTGGGCGTTCCCACTATTACGTGAATCCCTTCACGCTCACAGGCATCCAGTACCCTTGTCACATGGGAAAAATCAAATACGCCATCCTCCGGTTCTTCGGTACTCCACGTGGATTCCGCAATCCTGATTACATTAATCCCGGCCTTTTTCATCATGCTGATATCTTTGTCCAGTCTCTCATAGGGCATATATTCCTCGTAATATGCCGCTCCGTATAATAATTGATCCATGGATCGTCCTCCTGTTATTTCTGATAAGTCCATCATATAAAGGTTCGGGCGAATCTGCAAGGCGGATTTATGTGGACATGTGTCCACATTGTAAAATGGACTGCGTTATTTCAATGTGCCGAGGGTTGCGTAATCTTGATGACGACAACAATCCGGGGACTATATGTTCAATCTATGAGGTTATATATGCCTCGACACAGTCTACATACATGACGATGCAACTGTCCATACACATTTCAATCCACGAGACTACGCATGCCTCGATTAGGACGAGGCACCGAACCAGCTTCCTTATCCCAATTTCAATTCACGAGGCTACGCAAGCCTCGACAATCATTGATTGCTTTTGGATTCATGCCCAGGAATTTCAATCCACGAGGCTACGCAAGCCTCGACTAAAATACCAGAAACATCAATGTCCGGTACAGGAGATTTCAATCCACGAGGCTACGCAAGCCTCGACGAAGCAGTGGAGTTTATTATACAGGAGGGCACAAATTTCAATCCACGAGGCTACGCAAGCCTCGACGATACAATTCTATTGAATTCTGCAAGAAATAAAGTTATTTCAATCCACGAGGCTACGCAAGCCTCGACAAAAGCAGAAATGTATTATTCCTCTTTATTATAGATTTCAATCCACGAGGCTACGCAAGCCTCGACAGCAAAACCATGCAAAAAAATCACTCAATATACATTTAAAACTATAAACTTTCTACAAACAACTATACTACATCCTATAATAAACTTTAAAAATAATTATGTCCATAAAAATTTTAGTACTTTTTTTGGTGCGAATCCCCCGGTATTTTCATGTGCACTTGATATTCGCACCCAGGATTATTATGTACTATAACATGTACTAATAATATTTTTTATAGTTTATAGAAACCATCCTCATTTCTTTATTCTGTTTTTCTTATACACCATCACTAAATAAAACATATAATCTTTTCCAATGGAACTATTTGGTAATTCGTATTTCGGCAGCCGCATTTACATATCTTTTTTCATCCCACGCATATGAATTTTCTTTATTTTTTTCTACAATCGGCTCTTTTTTATAATACCGCATCGGCGGCTATTCATTTCAACACATCTTATTGTAATAATATCATACCTCAGCAGTTCTATATGAAGCGGCTGTACCGTTGGCTGTACCGTTTTTTTCCTCTGTTCTGAATGAAATAACTCAGTTAGGGCATACACCTCTGTTCCAAAGGTTACAATATCCCTGTTATCTGTAAACAAAATATAAGGGAGGCGGAATAAATTCCTGCTGTCGGTACGTATTTCCGGCCTTCACTGCAAAACCGGACGGATCCCGCTTCTCTTGTAATCCTGTAACGCATAGATTATCCGAATAACGGTAAGATGCGGCACGGCACAGCCTTACTTCTCTATCTCTATCTGAATAGTCCTAATCATTTTCGGAAAAATCCAGAGAAGTTCTGTAAATCCACTTTTCAGACAGATAGAAGAACACATGTTACAACAGGAATCATGGATTGGGAATTCCTCCGTGATATTAACCCATTCCTTTTTCCGAAGTTTTGATCAGCGTTGCACTTCCGTTTTTATAAACAGTTTCCTTTTATCGGCATAACGTTTTCTACGCTTTAAAATTATTTAAAAAGCTCTCATACAGATCTTTCATATGTTCTTCCATTATCTTTTCGGCGGCTTCTTCATCTTTTTTTTCAAAAGCTTCCACAATCCGGCCGTGGAAATACAGACCGGCCTGATTTCCTCTTGCCTGTACTACCTTTTCAAAAGAGCTTTGCATTACCTCATTCATGATATCATAAATACGGATGATAATGGAATTCCCTGCAATCCGGGCTATCGTGATATGGAACTGGTAGTCAAGACGGGCGAATTCCGGAAGGTAATCCTTTGCTTTTTCCATTTGCTGAAATAAAGTTTTCAAATCGTTAATATTTTCTGCAGATGCTTTGCGGCAGGCTTCTCTGCATACCGGACCTTCTATCATTCTGCGCAGCTGAAGGATTTCTTCCATACCATTATCATTTAGAAAAGCGGCAGGTATCAGAGGGCTCATTACGGAGGAGGCATCCTGGCAGCGTACAAAGGATCCTTCTCCGAAGTGAGTCTCCAGCAATTCCAGCGCGCATAATTTCTGAAGGGCATTCCGCACGGTTATCCGGCTGACTCCGAATTGCCGGGCCAGTTCATTTTCGGATGGAATCTTTTCTCCGGGGGGCCATTCTCCTCTCAGAATCTGTTCTTTCATCTGCGCAAATACCTGATCACTTATACTGTCCCGGCTTATTTTCTGAATTGCCATATGTCCCTCTTTCTGTATATGATCTCTTTTACAGGATATCTGTTTCCGCTAAAATAGCTCGGATATGTTCTTTTTCAGCTTCTCCTGCTACGGGAAAGGGTCTGGACGAACAGGGGCTGTCAATAATTCCTTTTATTGTCATAGCTTCCTTAATAAAGGGAACAAAGGGCGTCCCTACTTGATAGAGTTCCATAAGTCGATCTATCTTCTGCTGAAATCTACCGATCTTCTTCATATCTTCACAGGCAAAGGCATCCACCCACGCATGGCACAGTTCAGGAACCAGATTGGACAGACCCGCTATACATCCGTCACCGCCTGCCAATATGTTATGGGCAAAGTTATCATCAAAGCCCGAATATATTTCAAAATTTGGAAATTCACCTTTTATCAGCTTAATCAGCTCTCTGGTGTGATCCATTCCGGGCTGGGTATCCTTGTAGCCGACGATATTTTTATGATTTCTTATAAGACGAAGCGTTATTTCCGGCGTAAGGTCATAACCGGTACGATCGGGAAAATTGTAGAGATAAATAAGCTGGTCTGACAATTCTTCCGCCAGCATTCCGTAGTAATTTTCCAGGCTATCGGCACCGAGCGGAAAATAAAAGGGAGGTAAAATAATAACCGCATCCGCCCCTTCCTGTTTTGCATAGCGGGAAAGTTCAACAATTTCTTCAAATATCATGCTGGTGGTTCCTACTATCAGTTGAGTCCTGTGGGCAATTTCCTTTACTGCATAGCGTATCAGTTCTTTTTTCTGGGACATGGTAAAGGCAAAGAATTCTCCGATACTTCCCAGAAGCAGGATTCCGTCCACACCTCCCTGAATCAGATGTTCATAAACCTTTCCGCAGCCTTCCCAATCCGGATTTCCGTTTTTATCCATCACTGTAACCGCCGGTGTTATGTATTTTGCTTTCATATAAAATCCTCCCATTCTTTTTAATAGCCTGCGCCCTTCATGGCGGAGTCCGCATTTTCCGTATATCTTCTTAATACGCCTGTATAGGTTCTTATTTTTATAGGTTTTGCCGCTTTTCTTTTTTCCATTATTGCTTCTATGCGGGCCGCATCCATCTGCTGTCCGTCAATGCCTGCAATATCTATGGTTTTATTTTCTATATTATATGAAATAAGATCACCTGTTTCAATATAGGCGATAGGGCCCCCGCATGCAGCTTCAGGAGATACATGACCGATAGCGGCTCCTCTTGTGGCCCCTGAAAATCTGCCGTCGGTAATCAGAGATACCTTACCATTGAGTGCCTGATCACAGCAAATTGCCTCGGTTGTCATCAGCATTTCGGGCATTCCGCTTCCTCTTGGCCCTTCATAGCGGATTACTATAATCTCACCGGGACGGATTTTTCCTTTTACCACTGCCTCGTGAGCATCCTCTTCACAATCGAAAACCACAGCTCTTCCTGTGTGAGATCGCATACTTTTTTCACAGGCGGAATATTTCACTACTGCTCCCTCCGGGGCAAGGCTTCCCTTCAAAACTGCGATGGAACCCATATCTTTCGTTGTTTCCACCGGAGTTATTACATCCTCCGGAGACAAATGGTAATTCTGCAGATATCCCCTGCCCCTCTCCAGAAAATGATCCTTTCTCAATGTTTCCAGATTATCCCCTAATGTTTTCCCGGTTACGGTCATCACATCCAGATCCAGGTATTTTTCCAAAAGCATCTGAACTCTGGGAATACCTCCTGCAAACCAGAAGGATTCCGTAAGATGCTGTCCGCTGGGATTAATATTTCCAATATGGGGAATGCAGGAGTTGATTTCATTAAAAATTTCAGGATCCAGCTCCAGTCCCAGCTCTGCGGCAATAGCAGGCAGATGGAGCAGTGCATTGGTGGAACCGCCGATGGCACTGTGTATTACGATGGCATTGCGAAATGCGGCAGGTGTGAGAATTTGGGACGGGCAGATACTTTTTTCCGTCAGTTCCATTATTTTACGGCCGGCTTTCCTTGCCAAAGAAAGAATATCCCTCATTGTCGCAGGCGCCAGAGCGCTTCCCGGAAGAGCCAGCCCCAGCGCTTCCGCCATACATTGCATGGTACTGGCCGTTCCCATAAAGGTACATGCTCCCTGAGAGGGACAGCCTGTCAGCTTGTAGTCACGGATTTCATCCGGTGTAATCTCATTTTCCCTTTTTTGTCTGAGAGATATGTCACCAGCAACTAAAGAGGTGGTTTGTCCGGGGCCCGGCCGCATACTTCCGCCGGGAATAAAAATAGCAGGAATATTTACCCTGGCTGCTGCCTTCAAATGAGCCGGTATGGATTTATCACAGGAAGAGGAAAGGATCATTCCATCCCACGGGACAAAACCTGCGTGCATTTCTATCATATCACAAATCACTTCTCTGGACGCCAGTACCAGATTCATCCCGTCATGTCCCTGCGCGCATCCATCACAGATATCCGTTACATGGAACCTGGCAGGATGGCCCCCTTTTTCATAAACACCGTATACGGCCTGTTCTCCCAGCTGGTTAAGATGGATGCTTCCCGGATGGCTGTCACCATAGGCATCCTCCACCAATATCTGCGGTTTTCCGATATCTTCTTCATCCCATCCGCTTCCTAATTGCAGCGCATCAAATTGCGCCCAGGTATTACGTTCCTTTTCACTGCGTATTCCCATAAATTACCTCCCCGTTTTATGCTGTATACCTGTATTACAGGTTTCCTATTGATAACGTAAACCCGTTTCAAACGGATGTCAAGAGAAAATGAGAGATTTAAGTTATTCCTTGTCTAATTGGAGTAACAGTTCAGACGCCCCTTTGTGTCCCGCGGCATCCCCCTCCCCTGCTTTTTCCTGGGGCGGCGGTGCTGTAAGGTACCTTCCAGGGGCGTCTGAACAGTTACTAATTGGATAAATATAGGTAATATTAATTCAAGCAGAAATCATTTGATTTCGCTTAGAAGATGGCAATAATCCGTACAGCATTATTGTTTAAAATTTCTCTGCGGCAGATTAATTACAAACGTTTACAGGCTGCCGCAGGCAGTATACAAATCAATGGCTTCATAAATAGGAGGCTCTTATCTGTTTACGATTCAGCCATGTAAATAACGATTATACAAACTAGCCATAAACACATGCTTCCTAATTTTAGTTTGTACAAACATTCCCCTAAGACGGGACACCTGACAAAAATAATGCAAGGCCATAAAAACGCTCATTATCTAAAACGTTTATTTGGGGGAGATTATGAATAGCATAGCCCACCAGGAACCGCATGCGGAAAGTATCAATCCGGCTGATAACAAAACGTTAACTGTTTTTAGAAAGGACAAAAGTATGGAATTATGCAGATAGTATGGTATACCCCCGTATAAAGTAATAGTATTGCATGGAGGACCTGGCGCTCCAGGATGTGCAGCAGGTCTCTGCAGAATTCTTGAGGAAGACATCGATGTACTTAAACATTTGCAAAAAGCCTGCACTATTGATGGATTTATGGATGAAATATTATACCTGATTAGAATATATGCTCTTTCACAGATTATTCTTGCAGGTCATTCTTTTGGGGCATGGCTGGCATTGTTATTTGCGGATAAATATCATCTTCTTGTTTCAAGAGCAATTATTATCGGCTGCGGACCATTAAAGGCCAAGTATCTCCCCGAAATCATTCAAACCCAAAGGAGCGGGCCGAACAGGGGCTTTCCGATATGGATAATTATCATTCATTACCTGAAACCAATACGGACATGCTGTAATTTGATGAGGAACAGCATAAGGCATTAATGGCTGCAATATTTTCTTTACGCGAAAGCGGGAACTCCTCGACCGGATACTGCATGTTACCTGTCCGTTAACTGCCTTTCATGGAAAATACGATCCTCCTCCGATTCGGGGATTGAGTGTACCTCTGGAGGGAAAACTTCCGAATTTACGGCTTATCATTTTGGAAAATTACGGTCATGATACATGGAAGGAAAAATACGCAAGGGAGGAATTCCTCCAATTAATTCGTAGCGAGCTTGAGATAAACTGAGAAAAAGATTTATTATAAAAAAACTATTAACTGTGGTTAGTAGTTTTTTTGTGCTATTATGGGGTAATATTGGCTGAACAGATAACAGTTTTTGTTTATATATATCATGGGTAATCTATTCGTGCTGCTTTAGTGGTGGCCGAAAAGGATAACCGTGTATCGGAAGGCGGCCTGTCATTTCTTATTGTGCTGCTGTAAAGGCGGTGACAAAGACGAGGATATACGAAACAAGATTTAAAGGGAATTTCAACCCGCACCACCGCAAAGGTGGTGACCTATGCGAGATTCATTACTACAGGTCTTGAGGATATTTCAATCCACACCACCGCAAAGGTGGTGACAAGCTATAGTTGCTCTATGTACTCTTTGTCGGGCATTTCAATCCACACCACCGCAAAGGTGGTGACATTTCGTGGGGGAAAGGATGGTGATTAGGTGGCAATTTCAATCCACACCACCGCAAAGGTGGTGACTATTTTGTAATGATAATACCTGCCGCCACAACCAATTTCAATCCACACCACCGCAAAGGTGGTGACAACCCGCGCCGGAACCCACGCTGGAAGAACTGCGGATTTCAATCCACACCACCGCAAAGGTGGTGACAGCAATTTTGCATAATTACTACATACTTTCTTCCTTTCTCTCTACACAACTATACTAATATTTAACTTTCAGCACCCCACAAATCTTGGAATTCATATATATTCAGACGTCATATTGACATTTTCTGGTGCGAATCCCCCGGGGATTTCATGTGCACTTAGGATTCGCACTAAAATATCAAAGGCTTTTCCACATTAATCCCTTTGTTCACTCCTACATGCTCCACACGTGCTTTTTTTTGATTTCCCAAATAATAAAATCTGAGACTGTCCACCTTTTCATCAATCATCTCTGTTAATGAAGCTTTCAGCATTAAACATTGCCCGGGATCCAAAACACATTCAAACACGGAATTCTGTACTCTGGTTCCATAATTCACACATTGCTTCGCCACTTTTCTTAACCGGGATTTACCGGCGGCTGTTTCCGTGTTTACATCATATGTGATCAATACCAACATAGCTTCCTCCTATTTCCAGAAAAAAGGTGGGTATTCATCCAAATCTCCCCTAAGATATCTTGCCAGCAGCATAGCTTGCACAAAAGGAATCATACCCCACTCCACTTTTTCCCCCAGAAATGGGTGTGTGATCACCTCTTTCTTTTTATTCTGCCATTCCACCAACAGGTCCTTCCTGGCATTATCATTTAACAGAACGGCTCCATCCTCTTTGTGGGTAAAATCTTTGCCCGTAACCATCTTTTTATTAATAAGGGTTAAAACAAACCGATCCGCCAGCACAGGCCTGAGTTCCTCGATTAAATCTAAAGCCAGGGATGCCCTTCCGGGTCTGTCCGTATGCATAAACCCTACATAAGGATCCAAACCCACCGTTTCCAAAGCAGACGCAACCATATTGGTCAGTAAGGTATATACAAAAGAAAGTAAGGCATTTACATTATCTAAAGGCGGTCTTTTATTCCTGCCTGAAAACACAAAATCCTTTTTCTGCTGTAAAATCAATTGATTAAATACACCAAAATAGATGCTTGCCGCTTCTCCCTCAAAACCTCTCAGTTGTGCCGTTTCCGTACTTTCCTCAATATTTTTCAGAGATTTCTGTAAAAACAGAGAGGCCTGCCTTACTTTCTCCGCATCTACCTGCATACTGTGATCCCGGACAGCACGTTCCAAAACCCAGCGGGAATTATATACTTTCCCTAATATACAATTTCTGGCAATCCCCAGAGACAATGCAGCATCCGCAGAAACCTGGTACTGTTTTTTTCTTAATACCACATTTCCCCGGACACTTCCCGTCACTCTTGCCAGGAATTTACCCTGAGGAGTAAGAAAACATAAAGATATATTCCTGTTTGCACAGCCACCCATCAACGCAGGGCTTACTCCCCTGTATCCAAAGGAAACGATAGCCTCCAGATTATGCAGCGGAATCCGTCCCACTTCCTGATCTTTGTCAAGAATAACCACATTTTCACCATCTAAAGAAAGATAACTGTCAGGGGAGGTGATGTACAAGGTATTTAAAAGCTTCTTCATTCGCAATCCTCCGTTATGGCAGCATGGATATACTCTTTTACCGCAGGTGCTTTTCCCAGCTTGGGTAAACAAATATCTTTTAGGGAACAGGCATTGCAGCTTTTAGACCACTTCACCTTTGGAGTATACCTTTTGTCATATAACTGATGCATTTCGTTAAAATACGCTTTCACCTTATCCTTTCGCTCATCCGTGAAAAGAATAGTTTCCCTGCGTCTGGTTTCACCATAAAATACGGCTCCTTCTTTAATCTCGGCGGAAAACATTTCTTCAAGGCAAAGGGCCTGGGCGGTTAACTGCAGAATATCTATATCGGTGGCTTTCGGGCTTCCTTTTTTGTACTCTACGGGAAAAACCTGATAGAAACCGCGATGCCCGTGGAGCGATATCCCATCCGGCACCTTCCTGAATTCCACAATATCACATTCTCCGCTGACCCCCATACTGCGGGATACGACTGGCATGGCCCTGCTGATAATGACATCCTTCCGCTTTTCATTAAAATAAGGATCATGTGCATTTTTATGCAGCAGTTCCCCTGCTGCCGTATACTCATTATCCACCCATTGCTGCTCAATATGTATCAAGGCCCACTGTCTTCTGCAAAAAGCGAAATGCTGGATTCCTGACAGCATAAGATAATCTTCTTCCCGTATTTCCATCATATTTTTCTCGATATTTCCACCGAATCCGGAACCTGATCCTCATGTATGGTAACCGAATAATCTTTATATTGTCTGGGGTAGAGCACATCTTCCCTTTTTTTCACTTCAATGGCGTCAAACAGCTTATAAGCCGGACAGTCTCCCAGTTCTTTGCTGTGCCGGAATACAATCAGTTCTCTGACCGCCATCTTTCCCCTGGCTGCCGAATGATCAATTTCAAACATATTGATAATGGCATCCCAGAGCAGTTCCAAATCCTCCTCCGAAAATCCGGTTACCTTGCGGGCCAGATTGGCGGAAATATAACCTTCTGCACGATATAGGGCATATGGCACAATATTTTTTCTTCCCATTTCCGTACTTTTATTTTCCGCATCCTTTTCTGTGGTGATGGCCACACGGGTAATCGTGACTTCCTGGCTGATGATGGGGTCAATGCTTCTGGCAAATCCCAGCTGTACCGGCCCGCGTACCTGTCCGCAGTTTAATGCGGCCTTGACAAAAGTTGTCATAACCGCCCCAAAGGTTCTGATATCAAAGAAGTTTTTACACATAAAATCCCTAATTTTCCTGTCCACATCGGGATCCTTCTTCTTTAATTCCTTTACATCCTTTTCATTGGTATTCAGATATTCGTATGCCGTATTATCACTCCGGTTTAATGGAACATCCTCTTTAATATAAATCTTATACCCTTCCGCATCCTCTTTTACTGTTTCCACATAATTTCGTATTTTTCTTTTCAGGCAGACATCAGTAACAATTCCATAGCCGCTTTCCGGATCTATTCTGGGAAGATTCCCGGCATCCGGATCCCCATTGGGGTTCCCGTTCTCCACATCAAACAGCACAACAAATTCATATCTGTTTTTAATTGCTTCTCCCATGTTATTGTTCCTCCTTTTTTTCATACCGTTTTTGTGTCTGGTGATAATATCCCAGAATAAACATTCCCTGTTCCTCCAAAGACAGCCTTCTCGGATACGCGGAGCTCATTTCATCCGGCGCTTTGATTTTATCCTGCAGTCCCACCAACAGCTTTTCGTAATATATTTCTTTTCCTCTGTTGTTCAGCTTTCTTGTATGGCTGTTTTTCAGTTTTAACAAAATAGGGAAAATAGAAGCCGGTGTGGCACAGGCCGAATTGAAATATCTGTCCTTTATCGTGGCGTTTATCCCCGGATTGGCATCCTCCTGAATCGCCTCCAGTACGGCAAACATCCTCCCTAATGTATAAGCGGTATTATTGCTGTCCTCATTAAGCGCCATAGTGATTTCCTCCTTATCACAAGTTGTATTTCTCAGCAGGAAGGCTTTAATAATCGCGGCTCTGCCACGTGTGATTTTATAAATACCGCTGCTGCTGTCATCCTGTTCCGACCGGATTCTTCCCATGACCGCCTGAAACAGGGAATTAGGATACCTGTCCCCCGAAATAACCGCCCGGTAAACCGCACCTGCCATATTGGGAGCCGGCTTTTTATCCTTTGACTTTTTGTTTACTGTCTCCATCAGCATACGCCACACCCCCAGATATCGGTTTTTATCCATCTGAGGTCTGACAATATCCATCCGATCGTAATGTGCTTTCAGGTTTTGCAGGATACTCCCAAAGCTATCCTGATAAAAAAAACGCACGGCAATTCTGGCCGCATTCGGAGCAAGTCCCAATATATAAAATCTTTGGGATAAGGAAATATTTTCGGCAACTCCTGAAACATGAACTGCCTTTCCCTCCTGCAGATTTTTAAAAACCCCATCCACAATCTCACAGTTGTCAGCTGTCGGTTCCGACATATTCAGGAAAATATCCTGATAGGCTTCCTCTCCGTCTTCCGACCAATAAACAATAGTCGTATCACCAATCACAGTGACATGCCGCCTGTCCGCCAGCAAATGATTCAAAGCCGTCGTATAGGCATAAACCGCATAACTGCCCACCGGCGCATTATAGCTTTGCTCCTTTCCATAGGACTCAAAGGCAGGCGCATTAAAGGAAACCAATGCTGCCCCGCTGGGCTGCGCACCTTGCACCCCCTTTATATTTCCATGAATCCGGGCAATTTCCGTTTTCTGCCCGGTTACCAGACAGGTGCCTGTGGCACCCTCGGCGGCGTTCGACCGGTGATCTTCCCATGCCCGTATTATGGAAATGTCGGTATGCGCATACCCATCCTCTGCCCAGAATACCAGATTGGAACCTGCCGTAATCTCGTCCAGTATTTCTGAAACATATGGATTTTCTGCCGCTTGATCCGGATCCCACCGTTCAAAAAACCGGATTACCGCCAATGCCGCAGGACAATCTGCTTCCTTCAGGATATCCAGATGCTTCTCTTTGGCGCATAGAAAACATTCTTTTGATCGCTCCGGTTTTCCTTTATTGTCAATTCCCAGAAAATAGCTGGAATTATCACATAAAAAATTAGCGGCCACCCCTGAAGATCGGGTTACCATCTGGGGAACCTTCAGGTTCTGTGGTTCCCAGACGGTTTTCCTTCCTTTCTGCTTTTCTTCCTTCAAGGAAATAACCCGCTTTAGCTCCCCATCGGGAGATAACTCCAGCGCAAAGGATACCCTTGCATTACACCAGCCCGGCCGGGTAATTTCTCCCCTTTGCTCAAGAGCTTCATAATATTGCACCAGCGACTGCAATATCATCGAACCACCTCACAATCCCTTATATCCAAAACACCGTCCCTCAGTTCAGCCCTGAAAAACATAGGCTGTATTTCTTCCGGGTTGGAATAATCAAAATCATAAAGCATATATCCCAGATCCTTTACCTCTCCCGGATAAGCCGTATCTATTTTCTCGTCTTCCCATAAAGCAAAATTGGCGGGAAACTCCCTGCAGCCCAGATACGGCATGTGATAACACTCCCCTTTACGGAGACGCCGCATGATAATATCCTTAAATTTACCCGGATTATCGCTGCCATTGGCCTGTTCCGTCATTTCAAAATGCGCTTCTATCACATATTCCACTTCTCTCAGCAAAATAGCGGCTCTTTGCACAATTTCTTCCTTACTGCTGATATAGAGCGGCTTATCTCCCCCATTCATGACTTGTAACACATTGCTTGCCAGTACCTTGCTTTTTACCTCATTCCTGCGGACACTGGTAAAACGGATCGGCTTTCTGACATGAATTTTATCAATCACCCAACGCAGTCCGGGATGCCAATAAATCGCTTCCAGTATCCCTCTGGCCGCAGAGGGTGTCATCACATCGTAGCTGCACCGCTCCACCTTCATTTCCGGGCGGGAAAAAAGTGCCAGTTCCCCCCACACCCGTACTTTTACACCATGGCTCATGTATGTCCTCCTCTCCTTATATTAGTATTTTAAAATATGACTGCTTCCCCTCTTTCCACCTGTATCTGAAGCCCCATTTCTTCCGAATACTGCTCTTTATTTCTCAAAACATAAAAACCAGGTGCAATAGCTTCCAGCCTGCCTGCCCCATTCAATTTATCAAAATCCTGCTCATACACATTGACACAATATTGTCCCGTATCTCTGATAAGCTGACGGGAATATTCCCCTCTCCGGATACGCTCCGCCAATATACGAGCCTCCGGTTCCCGGTCTATCAAAATAGTTGCCGTATCATTTTCAATCAGACGGAACTGTTTTGCCACTGTTGCAAAAGGAAATAACAAGGATCTTCGTCCTTCTTCCATCTGTCCAACAATATTTTTGGCATCCAGTCCTTCTCCCCGAAAATGATACAGACGGCTAAAATAATCTGCTATTGCCTCCAAGGAAGCGATATCATCATACTTTTCCGCCACCTGCCCCGATACGGAAACCGGCAGCTTTAATGACTGTGGAATATGATTCTCCTCTGCCTTATCCAGTGTAAAAATCGTTGTCACACAAGTTTCTTTTTGTCGCATTCCTTCCCTGTTGCATCTTCCTGCCGCCTGTATCATCGAATCCACACCAGCCAGCTCCCGAAATACGGAAGGAAAATCAAAATCCACGCCGGCTTCTACCAAACTGGTGGCGATAAGCCTGCAGGGAAGCCCCTTGTCCAACCGGTCTCTGATAATTGTAAGAAGCTTTTTCCGGTGCCTGGGATACATAAAAGTGGACAGGTGATAAGTACCTTCTTCTTCCTGCAGCATACCAAAAATCCGCTGAACACCTTTTCTGCTGTTCAAAATACAAAGTACCTGTGTATGTTCCTTAAGCTGCTCTGTCAGCTCTGCCTCCGCGATTTCTCCCACATTCCGGAATACGGTCCGCCTGAAAAAGTCATATTGCTCCTGAACCCTGGGGCATATTTCTGCCGCATTCAGCTGGGGCGGAAAAAAGGACTGCAGGGAGGGCTGGGTGGCTGTACAAAGCACCACCGTACTATGATAGTTATATACCAGTTCACTAATGGCCTGAATACAGGGCTTTAAATAATTGACCGGCAGCATCTGTGCTTCATCAAATATAATAACACTGTCAGCCATATTATGAAGTTTTCTGCATTTAGTAGATTTATTGGAAAATAAAGATTCAAAAAACTGAACATTAGTCGTAACCACTACAGGACAATCCCAGTTTTCAGCCGCAAGCTGAATCTTATTCAGTTTATCCGGATCTTCATAAACAACATTGCAATGATCCTCCAGAACATTTCCGTCTCCCAGAATTTCCTTAAAAATCTGCGCATTTTGTTCAATAATACTAGTGTATGGAATTACGTATATAACTCTAACCAATTTATGCTTCCGGGCATGTTGAAGGGCAAATGCAAGGGAAGACACTGTTTTCCCCCCGCCTGTAGGAACGGTCAGCCGGAATATTCCCTGCTCTTCCTTTCCCCTCTCCAGGCATGCTTTCAATATTTCTGTCCTTCTGCCGTTCACAGTGGAAAGCTCCTCATTTTTGAGCCAGGATTCCACATACAAATACAACCGTTCAAACAAAGTCTCTATGGAGTCAAATTTTCCTCTGCCTGCACATCCGTCCGTCATGAATGCTTCTGTATCCAGGTAATCTGCATCAACCAAACAGGAAAATAACATACGAATAAAAAAAGAGAGGCTGAAACCTCCTCTTCCCAACGGTTTGAGCGGCGGCGCTTTAAACGCAGGAATCGTAACCTCATTACGAAATTCCTGATAATCATCCAACTCTTTCTGCATTCTTCCTTTTAAAGTGGCCTCTCCTCCTGTATCAGCCGCACTTCCCCCGTCTAAAAGACCGGAATGATGGCCCGATATACAATAGGCGCCAACGTAATTGTTTTTTTGATACAATTCTTTAGCACCGGCAGTGGCGTGGTCGGTTATCTTACCTCCATGAAGACGCTTTTGAAAACCGTCTGAATATTTTCCGATATCATGCAGCAGGCCACAGCCATATCCCCAGTCCCCTGAATCGAATGCAGATGCAAATCTGCATGCTAAATCTGCGGTTCCTTTCAGGTGTTCCAGAATACTTTGTTCCCGCAGGCCGTCTTCACTAATATGTGCTAAGAACATAGTCCCTCCTGTAATTCAGCGTTACTCTTTTGTTTATTTTTACATGTTTTATTTTATCACGTTACTATGATTTTGTCTATTATGAACAATTAAAAATTATACCAAAAAACAATTACAGGCATTACGTACACTGTGCCACTTATATACTGTTACTTCAAGAAAAATAAGAAATGGGTTTACTCCCGGGATATGGACTTCTGAAATTTAGGGAACTTAGCTCTAATTAAATGAGGGTACTAATATCCATGGCAATCGAGTAATGGCTAAACAGAGGCCGGAGATTGCTCTGGATTTAGATTGTAATCCGGAAGGCCGCGAAAGCCTCGACTGGGAAACCTCCCGCCCCCGGTTCTCGCTTGTGTTATTTCAATCCACGAGGCCATGAAAGCCTCGACTTGGGGCTGGAGATAGGGAGATTTGAACTTGTCATTTCAATCCACGAGGCCGTGAAAGCCTCGACGATGTCAAGCATTTTTGATGGGCTCATACAGGATGATTTCAATCCACGAGGCCGTGAAAGCCTCGACTTCTACCATTTAACATATTGTTAAAGGTTTGTAATATTTCAATCCACGAGGCCGTGAAAGCCTCGACCGTACAGATGATTATTACGGTATTTGCACGGATAAGATTTCAATCCACGAGGCCGTGAAAGCCTCGACGGTTTTCTGGTATTGAGATAGCACGAGCCTACATCATTTCAATCCACGAGGCCGTGAAAGCCTCGACGCTTACCAAAATGCGGGATAAAGCGTCACTGGATATTTCAATCCACGAGGCCGTGAAAGCCTCGACATTTTCCTGGCATCTCTTCCTTCTGGCGGTGGGATTTCAATCCACGAGGCCGTGAAAGCCTCGACGGTTCCATGCCCGCATTGTGGGGAATTCATAGAACTATTTCAATCCACGAGGCCGTGAAAGCCTCGACTTGCCGGGAGGATGCGCCGGGAAAATGGAAGAGATTTCAATCCACGAGGCCGTGAAAGCCTCGACGGCTAAGTAACGCTAAAAAAAAGTGCCCTGAGATATTTCAATCCACGAGGCCGTGAAAGCCTCGACGGAAGCGTGAGGCGTATATTACAAAGCACACAGAATTTCAATCCACGAGGCCGTGAAAGCCTCGACGCTCCATTCCTGGAGAACTCTATCGGACTGGAATAATTTCAATCCACGAGGCCGTGAAAGCCTCGACCTTCGAGGGTCTCCGCGTTGTCAATTAACTTGAATTTCAATCCACGAGGCCGTGAAAGCCTCGACTACAAATATCACTAAAAATCAAACCGCAAAAAGTATAATACTATACTTTTTGTACAAATCCATTAACTATATATAAAAATAAGTTTCTAAAACAATTATATCCGCCCACTATTCAGTATTTTCACGGTGCGAATCCCCCTATGTTTTTATGTGCACTTCACATTCGCACCATAAAATCATCTATCCACTTGAGACTAAAATTACCATACTTTCCTATCTTTGCTCGATTATTTACTCATAAACTAATTTATTCTTATTATACCACAATATTCAATATTATTTGCTTCTTTAGTCTATATTTTATCATACTATAACGAACACTATAACGAAATATGTTAGAATATATTGCAGGTGAAATAATCATAATAGGTTCGCTTAAAAATTCCGTTTATAAGAGATCAAAACACATTTTAAAATGTTGTATTGCGCCCTTTTGAAAATATGTTCTGCAAGCCGCTTGCTGCAATGCCAATTTTATCCCTACTGAGTAACAAGAAAGCATCATAATTGAAGAAAGAACAAAGAAAATCAAACTTTTCGATAGCGGCGTACCTGTTCACTTTATTGCCCGCAAAAACGGCTATTCCTGCTACACTCGTTTCGCCAAATACTTATTTTGCAATATTAACAGATGAAGTTTTTGGCTCAATAGAAACTCCATTCCATGTATTCCCCATGCCAATATCTTGAGGAGTGGTATCTAAATATTGTCCGTCCATTCCTGAAATTGTTACATTAAACTCCCCGTCCACAGACACGATAATATGTAATGCTTGCTTATAAAGTATCAGGTTTTTAAGATATGGATATTTAGCATGTATTTCATCACTGTAACGATAATTTTCCTTTATCCCTTGCCAAATGTACGAAGCGGAGTTTAGTGAATAATAGCAAATACCGTTAATAGTTATGACTGAATCACCATGGTCATTCCCATTTAAACAGAGCAGAACTTTCTTGTCTATTACATTTTCATTTTCTAAAATAGTACGGATTTCACCTCTATTAACAATTCCTCTTGACGTTGTACCAACCATATGGTCGTTTGATAAACTTTGGTGAGTACAAATAATATAATGATATCTCTCGTCAGAAAGTTCCTTTTTTAACCAATCAATTTGTTCAGGTGGAAGATATGGACATTGATCTTTTGCTTTTCTCTTATTTAATTTACATTCTGGCAATATTCCGTTGCTTGTTTTAACATAATTTGCATCTAAAAAAATAAACTTTACATTTTCATGTACAACTGAGTAGTACCCACTTGATAATCCTAAAAAATTTAAGGCTACTTCCGGTAAGCAAAAATCTGTATTATGGTTTCCAATACTAAAATAACATGGAATCCCCGAATTAGAAATTTTATCAATTAAATGTCGATTTCCAGAAATAGGATTACAAAGATCACCTAATTCTATAATAAAGTCAACATTATTTTCTTTGAAATCATTTAATAATTCATCTATTCGTTTGTCGCCATCTGGAATTATATCATAGTGTAAATCTGTAAAAACACCAAATTTCATTAAGAACTTTCCTTCCCATTATATACATTTTCTATAGATTTCCTCAACAAACTTAACATTAATTTCACCTTTATTTTATCCTATGCTTACTATTCAATTTTCTAATAACAATCAGGAAAAGAATGTTGGGAAGCGAATAAACCAGATTCATAAAGCAGATATAGTCAACACGTATTCCGTTAAATCATAACTTACACTTTATCTTAAATTTTTTGAAAGCATTCATTGAGCAGGGGTGTTAAAAAGTGTCAAACCGAATTTTTAACTAAATAATTTGGAACTAGATAGACCATGTAAGTCAGTATTTATATGTTCTTTCAAAGTTTCACAATTTTTTATGACTCAAAATTAAATACATACAAAATTCAAAAATATTTATTTTAAATAATTATCTAATTTACCATTTTTTAATGCTTATTATACTACTTAACAGTTATTTTAAGGACTAATCATAGTTTATAACTTCTAAAAACAAGAATAAATACATTTAATAATGAAGATTTTCTTCAACTTTTGATTAACTAAATTTTTTCATTCCATAAAGCATACAAAGGTTTCGACGGTATACCGTGTATTCCAATTGCTAAAAAATGCAGGTTTTCATTCCACGAGACCCGCAAAGGCCTCGACAAGACAGCACCCACAGATTTGTCAGCGATACGGAATTTCAATCCACGAGACCCACAAAGGCCTCGACGGCCTGACGGCCACAGCCACCAAGTCCACCATCGGGATTTCAATCCACGAGACCCACAAAGGCCTCGACAGCAAAAATATGCAACAAATCTTCTCGTAACCCTAAACAAACTATCTACTTTTCACATATTATATCATCTTTCTATCCATATGTCATGCAGCAACAAACCATATTATAACATTTCTCCCCTTATATTGGTGCGAGTCCTCCCGTAATTTCATGTACGCTACCCATTCGCACCAACGATTTTCCCACCTGATTATATAATCAATTATATTTTTATACCAGCTTCCTTCTTTTTCCTTCTCTATAATCCAATTATTCATTTCAGTCACGTTTTCTTCCGCTGCTCTCTCCTGCTTAATTTAGATGGAAAGCCTATGCTCCTTAATATCAATACCATAATGTCTCCCTTGCATAAAATTAAAGGTTGTATTGTAGAATTTTTATTAACGCAATAACATTTGCCAGCCCATTCCCCGCCGCTTTCCCATTCCCTCCTCTCCCTTCTTATCTTTCTTTCCTAGACCCTCTACCAAATTAACTACAGATCATTTTTAATATCCACCTTTTATTGCAAGTTAATTTGCTGATTGAAGAAACAGTCCGCTTATAATTAACATACTTGCCTGGTCTTTTGGATTTACAACTACTATTAAAATTCAGGATTCCGGCCATACATCAAGTTATATCGCAACAGATATAACAAAAGACTGTGTTTCCCCTTTGAAAGAGAAGAACCGGTACATATGCTCCCATAATGTTAATCGAATATAACCAGAACAAATGATTCAGTATGAGGAGGATTTCTGAAACTTTATGGCGATAGAATCACCTATAGTTAGCCGAATAAAATAAAATAAGCCTATCAGATAACATCCTATTATGAACTATAGGATTAACCGAAACAGAAAAAGATTGCAATGTATCAGATATCATAACCTATATTCCCGATTAACACGCGGTAAAAATAATAAAAAACTTTTACTGCATCATTTTTTTAGTAAGCCAAGCCAATACACCTCGCCAAATAAAAATAACTATATAATAAAATATAAAATACGTTTTATCATAATAATATTTTTATTTGCAAAGCCTGGATTATAGTATGGGCAATCAAACCAATTCAACAAAATTCCAACAGCAATTAGTTTCACCCACGCCATATAACAAAACCTTTACCAACTCCGGAGCCACCTCCCGTAAAAAAACTCTCATTCACTCCCGTTTTCTCCTCTTCACTCTTACCAAGAATTTCCTTCCTATTTTCCATATGCAAGTGTATAATTAATGTAGATTTCTTCGTAATAAACTAACTGTTCTCCAATAAACAAATATTCGTGTCCCCATTATCACGAGCCACTATGAGGTGTAATATATGTCTGCCGACAATCTTGTCAACCTGCTGAACGCTTTGACGGAAACAAGCATTTATGTCATTGAGGAAAACAGCCATAAGCTGTTGTATTTTAACGAGCGCTGCCGGGATACCGGGCGGGGAAAAGCCGTTCTTGGTGCAAAATGCCATGAAGTCTGGCCTGATGTCTGCTCCAACTGCCCTCTGAAAGGAATGGGGACGCAATCCTCCAATCATATTGTCTGTTATGATCCCCTGATGAAAACCACAGTGGATGTCACAGCCAACCGCATCATATGGGATGGATACATTCCGGCCGTTGTAATTACGGCAACTCCTCACCGGCTGAATTTCGAGGAGGAACAGGGCCTTCAGAAAATCGAAAAAATGTATGCACAAAGCCTTGTTACCGTTTTTGGGGAATGCATTATTGCCAATCTGACTTCTGATTATTATGTCAACTGTCAAAAGGATTCCATGTGGACAACTATTCCGGAGCAAGGCAATTTCGGAGAAGAAAACAGAAAATATTCCAGATTGGTCATACATCCGGAGGATTTGGATACTTTCCATGAATATTTTTCCAGGGAAGGGATGCTGCGTATCTTCGGCCAGGGGAAAAAACAAATTTCCCAGAGACTGCGCCGCAGGAGCAATGACGGCAGCTATCATATGGTGGAATTCACTTCGGTAAGAATTGAGCAGCTGGGTAATGATGAATGCTGGTGTGTGCTGGTATTTCGGGATATTCAGGATGAGTTTCTGCAGGAACAGCAGCGGAGCGTGGAGATCAGCCAGCTTGCCACAGCCGCCAAGATCGCTTACCAGATGCTGATTTCCGTGAATCTGACACAGAATACCTTCCACATGCTGGAATATGACCGTCAACCCATAAAAAATCCCGGAACCCAGGGCTGTTTCAATACGCTGATTGAAAAGGAGCTTTCCACTGTCCATCCTGATTATAAAGAAGAGTTCAAACGGAAATTTTCCCGGCAGTCGCTGATTGATGCTTTCACAAAGGGAGAACGGATTATAACTATGGAAGTCCCCCATATAGGGGAGGATGGCGTGTATCATTGGAATTTTACACAGGTGGTCCGGGTCGTCAGCCCTTATACGGAAGATCTGATTGAGATCACTTTGTCCCGGAATATCGATGAGGAACGGCGTCTGCAGGAAGAGACACTGGAAAAGGAGAGGCGGGCCAAACTCATTTTAGAGGATGCTTTAGAGAAGGCAGAAAAGGCCAGCCAGGCAAAAAGTGATTTTCTTTCAAAAATGAGTCATGATATCCGTACCCCTATGAACGCCGTTATCGGAATGACCGAGCTGGCCCGGCTGCATATAACGGATGAGGAAAAGTTGAAGGATTACTTGCAGAAAATAGCCAGTTCAGGAACGCATCTGCTTAACCTGATTAATGAGGTTCTGGATGTAAGCAAGATTGAAAGCGGTACGGTTGAACTGGATGATACGGAATTTGATCTGCGCCGCCTGATTGACGATGTTGCGGAGATGATCCGCATTCCTGTAGAAAACAGGCAGCAGCAGCTTTCCCTGAACATAGATGAGAAGCTCCATACACAGGTTTCCGGGGATGAACAGCGCCTGAAGCAGATTCTGGTTAATGTTCTGGATAATGCTTCTAAATATACGGAAAAGGGAGGAAAACTTTCTCTGGCACTGGAAGAGGTAAAAAAGAACGAAAGGCATGTGGGTACCTATCGTTTTGTAGTGGAGGATACCGGCATTGGGATGAAACCGGAATATCTCGCTCATATTTTTGAGCCGTTCAGCCGTGCTGCCGACAGTCGAACCAGTAAGATTACGGGTACGGGACTGGGAATGACCATTGTTAAAAATCTGGTATCCATAATGAATGGAGATCTGCAGGTGGAAAGTGAATATGGCCGGGGATCCCGTTTTATCATAACCCTTTGTTTCACCAAGTGCGGTACTCCTGCTTCCCTCCCACAGGAAAAAAGTCCTTTGGAGGAATTCTTTCCCATGTTGCGGGCCTTGCTTGCAGAGGACAATGAACTCAACCGGCAGATAGCCACAGAGATGCTGGAAGTGCTGCATGTTAAGGTGGAGAGCGTAGAAAATGGAAAAGAAGCGGTGGAGGCGGTTTTCTCCCATCCCCCTTTTTATTACGATATCATTTTTATGGATATCCAGATGCCTGTAATGAACGGTTACGATGCCACCAGGGAAATCAGGACTTCCGGGATGGAGCGGATAGATGAACTGCCTATTATAGCCATGACGGCCGATGCCTTTGCAGAGGATATCAAGCAGGCAGGACTTGCAGGTATGAACGGTCATCTGGCGAAACCGATCTCCATTGACCGTCTGAAAGAGACTCTGTCCAATTGCCTCGCCTGGAAATACCGTAACCAGGGCAAAGAGACTTCCTGCCGGGAGTCATAGCCCATACGGAAATTTTGAAATGACGCCTGAATCGGGTAGGAGGTAAATAATTATTTTATTTACCGTCCTCCCACACCACCGT
>NZ_QUES01000055.1:0-36633 GCF_003478085.1 Eisenbergiella sp. OF01-20
AGCGGAAGCGTCCCCTGGAAGGAACCTTGCAGGGCAGCAGGCCGCACAGGGAAACCGGGGCGGGTGACGCCTACCTTTTTTATCTGCACCCATTCTCCATGGAAAAAAGCACCGGCTTACCGATGCTTTTCCAGATACTTCTTACTTTCTTCTTATTAAATAGATTACGCCTCCGCAATATCCCACTGTCAGGGATAGCAGTGCCGCCGTTCCTGCTGCATATATCTCAATTCCCAGAAGGCTCTCCGCCGCTGCTCCCAGGAGCAGGCCGGCCGTAAGCCAAACTGCGGTATTCAAAAGCAAAATCAGTTTAGGCGGCAATTTGTACAGAAAAGCGAACCGACCTTTATCCATGCCATATGCCCTGTTTTCCATATAAATTCCTCCTTTCCGGTTTAAGCGTAACAAATCCCACACTTTATATCTATCCGGAAATAGAAAATTTTATGTAAAATCAGGGTAAAGTATCGGAACGGTTCATACAAGTCTGAACCGTTCCGATACTTTATAACTTACAGATATTTTTTTAAATCCTCTGCTTTATCCAGTTTTTCCCAGGGCAAATCCAGATCATGACGTCCGAAATGGCCGTAGGCTGCTGTCTGCTTATAGATGGGGCGGCGAAGATCCAACATTTTGATAATGCCGGCCGGCCTTAAATCAAAGTTATCGCGGATGATTTCCACCAGCTTCTCATCGGAAAGCTTCCCGGTTCCGTAGGTATCCACCATGATAGAAGTGGGATGGGCAACGCCGATTGCATAGGACAGCTGGATTTCACACGTATCCGCCAGTCCTGCCGCCACGATATTTTTCGCCACATAACGGGCCGCATATGCTGCCGAACGGTCAACCTTGGTGCAGTCCTTCCCGGAGAAGGCTCCGCCGCCGTGACGGGCATAGCCGCCGTAGGTGTCAACGATAATCTTGCGCCCTGTCAGTCCGCTGTCCCCGTTGGGTCCGCCGATTACAAAACGTCCGGTAGGATTGATGAAAAATTTGGTTTCCCCGTCGATCATTTCCCCGGGCAGAATCGGATCAAACACATACTTTTTAATATCCGCATGGATCTGTTCCTGGGTAACATCCGCATCATGCTGCGTGGAAAGAACCACAGCCTCCAGACGGATAGGCTTATCCTTTTCGTCATACTCCACGGTTACCTGGCTCTTTCCATCCGGTCTCAGGTAAGGAAGCGTTCCGTCCTTACGCACTTTGGTAAGCTGTTTTACCAGCTTATGGGCAAGACTGATGGAATAAGGCATATATTCCTCTGTTTCATTGGTGGCAAAACCGAACATCATGCCCTGATCCCCTGCGCCGATAGCGTCAAGCTGGGCTTCTGTCATTTTATGTTCCGCGGAAACCTTCTCTTCCTGCTTTGCCTCCAGCGCTTTGTCAACGCCCATGGCTATGTCTGCGGACTGTTCGTCCAAAGCTACCATTACTCCGCAGGTATTGGCGTCAAATCCGTATTCGGATTTGGTATAGCCGATTTCCCTTACCGTATCACGTACGATTTTCTGGATATCCACATAGGCCCTGGTGGTGATCTCACCCATTACCAGTACCAGGCCGGTGGTGGTACAGGTTTCACAGGCCACACGGCTCATGGGATCCTGCTCCATCAGCGCGTCAAGCACTGCATCGGAGATGGCATCACACATTTTATCGGGATGTCCTTCCGTTACGGATTCGGATGTAAATAAATGTTTCTCCATGTTTCCTCCTTACCTGTGCTGCAGATATTCCGTATTCTGCCGCACAAAAAAAGTCCGCTCTATAAGCGGACCCGATGTTAATGATAATCAAATCCTCTTATTGTTCGAATTACTCGCTCAGGTTGGCACCTTCCTTTGAGGGGTTGCCGTGGCTTCGCAGGTCCTATGTACCTCCACCACTCTGAATAAGAGATGATACAATATTGAATTTTCTTATCTGTGACTACGTTTCTTACAATACACCATAATCAGCTGTCTGTCAACGGGACAAATTGATAAAATTGTGCAATGCGGATGCCGCAGGGCACAAAGAGCCGCCTGAACGGTTACGATCAAACGACTTTAAAACGGAATTTCTTAATATCCCTTTCGTTATCCACCTTTTCAATCTGTGCGCCAATGCCGCGGAGCTTTTCGGGGAAATTCTCATATCCTCTTTCGATATAAAGGATATCATCCACCGTGGAAACCCCTTCTGCAGCAAGAGCCGCTATCACCAGAGCCGCACCTGCCCTGAGATCGGGTGCGGTAATACTGGCACCTGTATATCTGGTAACGCCGTCAATGATGGCGGAATTTCCTTCCACCTTGATGCTGGCACCCATTCTGGTAAGCTCATCCACATATTTAAAACGGTTTTCAAAAATGCTTTCCGTCACGATGCTTGTCCCCTGGGAAAGCCCCAGCGCAACCGTGATCTGCGGCTGCATGTCCGTAGGGAAACCGGGATAAGGAAGCGTCTTTACGTGAGTATGGTTCAGCGGTCTGGAAGCAACCACCCTTACGGCATCGTCGGATTCTTCTACTTCGCAGCCAATTTCCATAAGCTTGGCGCTGATGGATTCCAGATGCTTCGGGATCACATTTTTAACCGTCACATCCCCCTGCGTTGCCGCAGCCGCAAACATAAAGGTACCCGCTTCTATCTGATCGGGAATGATGGCATATTCGGTTTTATGAAGCTTCTGTACCCCGCGGATACGGATCACATCCGTTCCGGCACCTTTGATATTAGCTCCCATACTGTTCAGGAAGTTGGCAAGATCCACCACATGGGGTTCTTTTGCCGCATTTTCAATAATGGTCATGCCGTCCGCCATAGCAGCTGCCATCATCACGTTGATCGTAGCTCCCACACTCACCACGTCCATATAGACATGGCTTCCCTTAAGATTGGGTGCTTCGGTTATTATCAATCCATGCTCGATCCGCACATCGGCACCCAGCGCCTTAAAGCCCTTGATATGCTGGTCAATGGGACGGCTTCCGATATTGCAGCCTCCGGGAAGCGCCACCTCTGCTTTGTTGTATTTTCCCAAAAGCGCTCCCAGGAGATAATAAGAAGCGCGAATTTTTTTAATAAAATCATCTTCGATAACAAGCTCATGGATATGGGAGGCATTGACCTTTACCGTATGCCTGTCCACACGTTCCACAATTACGCCAATGCTCTGCATCGCCTGCAGAAGGATATTGGTGTCCCTCACATCGGGCATATTTTCTATTAAAACCGTCTCATCGGTCATAACCGATGCAGCCAGTATGGCAAGGGCCGCATTCTTGGCACCGCCTATTTCCACTTCTCCAACAAGCGGATTCCCGCCTTCAACCACATATTGTTCCATATTAACCTCATTATGCATGACGGACTTATGCTGGATATTTCCATGCAGTTCCGGCATACCGATTCCAGGAAACCGGCCTGAAGCCGCTTCGCCAACTCACAAAGCTGCCCCGGCGGTCACTCGCTCACAATTTGTATAACAGTTCAGATAAATCCGGCCTGTTACCATTTTTTACCACTGCAGATATATACTTATACGTACATCGTCCGTTCGAATTTTCTATCGATATGAATTATTATTAACTGTCCAAAATCCTTTATGCAAAACCTGATTAGTAAAATCTGACATACAAATTTTCGATTATTATACCATATATACAAATTTTTTGCCACCTAATAATCCAAATGCGATTATATCACATTTTTTTACTTTGTAAATGGAAAACTTTATATAACTGTTCAGTCCCTTCACCGTTACTGCCAAAATCTATCCCAAATCGCCTTCGGCGATGGATTTCGGCACTGCTGAATCTCTATCTTACGGTCTGCGCAGTAAATGCGCAGGCCTGACTGAATCGTTACAACTTTATAACTATTCAGAAATCCCCCCGCCGGTTTTGCGGCGGGGGGGCTCTGGTTTTTCTCAGTTCAGATATTGAAGCGGATTGACCGCCTGTCCGTTGATACGGATTTCAAAATGCAGATGGGGACCGGTACTGCGGCCGGTATTTCCGCTTAAAGCGATTTTCTGTCCCTGGCTGACCTGCTGGCCTGCGGAAACCAGCACCTTGCTCAGATGCCCATATCGGGTTTCCCTTCCGTCGGCATGCTGGATATAGACCACATATCCGTAGCCGCTTCCCCAGCCGGCCCTTGTAACGGTTCCTCCGGAGGATGCCATAACAGCAGTTCCCACCGGCGTTGCCCAGTCAATTCCCTTATGGTTGGTGGAAGCTCCCTTTGTCGGGGCGTTACGCCCGCCGTAATTGGAGGAAAGACGCCCTCCGGAAATCGGCTTGATATAAGTGGGAGGTACCTTGGTTCCCCGTTTTACAATCTTGGGGACCGCTTCATAATCCACTTCCTCCAGGACGATTTCCTCTCCCACTTCCTCTTCATTTTTATAGGTAATTATGCTGGCTACCCTGCGGTGCCCTGCGGATGGCTCCTGTACCACCTCCTGTTTGGTGGTATACCAGTCATCCACATCCACGTACTGGACCGGCGCGTCATAGCTTTCCTCCGCATACACCAGTTCCTCATGAATGACGGAAAGTTCAGGCTCCGGCACGGTGATGATCAGCTCGTCCCCTACCCGGATGGTGGATTCCGCGCTGTCCAGGGAAGGATTGATGGCGACCAGCCCTTCCACGGTCAATCCGTTATCCAATGCGATCTGGGAAAGCGTATTGCCCGGCTGCACCTCATAGATCTGCTCCTTTTCCTGCTCCTTGGTCACCTGTTCGATGGCCTCATCCAGGCTGGTAATTTCCTCCTCCATAAGGTAGGCTTCCACCACCTCCACCGTATCCGCATAGGCCAGATCCCGCAGCCCGTAATCCAGACTGTCAAAATCCCCGACGATTCCCGGCGCAGCCGCTTCGCATACCTCTTCCAGGAACAATCCCACACCGGCGCTGATTTCCACCTCATCCGGGCTTTTACGCTCCTCCGCCTTACAGATGGAGGTGGTGAGAACGTTCAGCTCACGTACCGGATCCACGACCAAATCAACCACATATTCTCCTGTGGGATCGTATTTTTCAAGACAGGCGTACAGCAGCGCAAGAACCTCATCACTGGTTTTCAGGTTTACGGTATATTCATTAATCTTTACCGTATAAGCATGCTGAAGGGTTTTGCAGATGCTGCTGTTCAATACCTCTTCCATATTGCTGCGGATGGTCTTCTCACTGTCCACTCTTCCCACAACCATACGCCTGCCCTGCAGCTCCAGGTTCGCCGTCATGAATACAAGCTCCTGATTATCCCTGACAAGCACTTCTCTTGCGCTCTGCAGAATGTCCGCCGCCTTTTCCGGCTCGTCCGTGCAGCCTACCAAAATCCCGTTCAGCAGAATATCCGCCACATTGTTTTCCCCGCGTACATACTTACCGAAGGAAGGCACAAAAAGAACAGCGGCTGCTATAACGCAGAACGCCGTTAAAAGGAATGTGGCTCTTAATCTTCTATAATATTTTGTAATACTTTCCATGAATCCCGCTTTTCTTCCCGCAAACTATTTTTTCTTCTTCGCTACACTGTATCCAAATTTTCCTATCGCCTTCCCAAGAGCATAGTACATGCCGTGGGAATAGCATATAGGATCCGCTTTGTCCAGATGAAACCGGTTGTTCTGATCCAGATAGGCCTCGTCCACACTGACGGAAACAACCTCCGCAACAAACATGGTATGGCTGCCCAGCGCCATCGCCTGTCTGACCCTGCATTCCAGATTTACCGGGCTTTCCTTTATCAGAGGCGCCTTCACCACCCGGCCCGGAACCGGTGTCAGGCGGGCCGCCTTCCACTTATCCGTATCCCTTCCGCTTTTCACACCGCACAGATCCGTGGCATACGCCAGCTTCTGTGTGGTGAGATTGATGACGAATTCCCCGGTTTCCTGCAGAAAGGTATAAGAGTACCTGTCCGGCCGCACCGAAATCGATACCATAGGGGGATTGCTGCATACGGTACCCGCCCACGCCACGGTGAGGATATTGCTGTTTCCGGCCTTATCCGCGCAGCTTACCATAACTGCCGGAACCGGGTACAGCATATTACCGGGTTTCCATTCCTGTTTTCCCATTGAGTCCGCCTTGCTCCTTCCTCTCCACTCCGTGCTTTTTCCACAGATATTACGTTCCTTCTATATACCAAGTATTCCCAGAATCTGTAAAATAAACAAGGCAACATTAGCCAGCGTTGCGGCAAGTGTTATGACCAGCATGGGCTTCAGCCCGCGATTGGCCTCCTTCAGCTCCTCCGTCTGCTTCTTGACCTCCTCCACAACGACGGCCTGCACATTCCGGTAAACCTTCACATTCTCCTTATGGGTAAATTCGTCCGTCTGCTTCTGCATTTCCCGCAGGCTCTCCGTCTGTCCCGCAACCAGTTCACGGATTTCCTCCACTCTGTCGGCTGTTTCCACATTCCGGTTGTTCACTTCCTGAATCCTGGAAACACTCTCCTCCGCAAGGGCTTTGATCTGGCTCAGGCTGTCTTCTGTCAGCCCCTCCAGCTGCTGCAGGCTCACCTCCGCCAGATGGGACAGCCTCTGAAGCCCGTCCTCCGCCAGACGGTTCAGGCCGTCTTCCCCGGTTCTGGCTACCCCGGCTATCCCTGCACTCCCGTTTTCCGCCATCTCCTGCAGGCTGCTGCTGCCGTCCGCAGAATACCTGCGCAGGCCTGAAGCACATTCCTCCGCCAGCTTCTGCACGCCATAAAGGCTTTCCTCCGCCAGTTTCTGCATGCCCGCCGCGCTTTCTTCCGTCAGCTTCTGGATCCCCGCCATGCTTTTATCCGTATAACGCTGGATCACATCCAGTGTTTCCACGTTTTTCATATTGGACTTTCTCATTTCCTGAAGGTAACCGTCATATTCCACCAGCTGGTTCCTGAGACGCTTTGCTTCCTGGGCGTCCGGCGTCATGCCGCCTGCGGGGCCTCCCCGGTAAGCCGGGTCTTCTCTATAATTATCCATCTGACTTTTCCTCCTGCGTAAAGCTAAACCTGAACCTGTATGACAAAACAGACATACGCCCGCTATTTTCCCCATTTTAGCATCATTCCCTGCATTTTACAACCGGTTATTCATGCTGGATGCAGATAAAAATCCAACATCTCTCTTTCCGGCATTCATACAGCTTTTTTGTATATTATGCACTATTTTTTATATTGTACATTTTATTTTTTATTATAATTAACTATACATTTACAACTTGTTCATAGTTTATTCATAATTGATTGTTATACTATGTTCATAAGTTCAAGAGAAACAAACGTAACAATCCATTAGCAAACATAGATAAATTTTTTCATAATAGCCCCGGTGCTTTTAGCATCGGGGCACTCCTCATTTTATAAGGGGATAATAAAAAAAGAAGGGACGGAGGCAAAGTTGGTTTTATCCGTTCCTTCTCTTTGTGTATTCTGTGGCAGTGCAGACTTCTACGGTATCCTATTGCCGGCCGCTTTATAAAGGCCATACCATTCTTCTCGTGTCAGCGGTATCCAGGATCCGCTGCAGCCCTCCAACATACGGCTGTCCTTTGTTGTCCCCAAAATCACCTGAATATCGGCAGGGTGTCTGGTCAGCCATGCGACGGCTATTGCCGACGGTGTGACTTCATATTTTTCCGCCAGACGCGTAATCAATCGGTTTAATTCCCCATAATGCTGTATATCCCCGATAAAGGGGCCCTCAAAAAAACCTTTCTGGAATGGCGACCATGCCTGTATCGTAATGTCTTTCAGCCTGCAGTATTCCAATGTCCCGCAGGTTCGATCCACACTTTGGTCAATCTGCATATTAACCGCCATACCGCTGTCAATCAGCGGGGTATGGACGAGACTGAGCTGCAGCTGGTTAACCAGCAGCCTTTCCTCACAGTATTTCTGAAGCAGTTCTATCTGCACGGGATTTTGGTTGGAAACTCCGAAATAACGAACTTTGCCCGCTTTTTTCAGGTATCTGACTGCATCAGCCGTCTCTTCCGGATCCATTAATGTATCCGGCCTGTGGAGAAGAAGAATATCCAGATAATCCGTTCCCAGTCTTTTCAGAATTCCCTCTGCCGCCCCGATAATATATTCTTTTGAAAAATCATAATACCCGTCTCTGATGGAACATTTACTCTGGAGGATTATCTTATCCCTGACGGCGCCTTTGAGATTAATGGCTCTGGAAAAAAGCGATTCACATTCCCCGTTTCCATAAATATCCGCATGATCAAACATATTGATCCCCGCGGCAATGGCTGTTTCAATATGGCGCCGTGCTTCCTTCAGGCTCAGGCTGTTCAGACGCATACAGCCCATAATTATATTGGATACCTCCAGCGGAGTACCATTGATTTTTATGTATTTCATGTACGTATCCTCTTTTCTTATATATGTGCCTCTATACTTCCCGTGCGGCCATGACGGCAGCTCGCAGCCTGTTCACATCAATATCGGCGGGGACTGTGCAGTCCGCCCCTATCATAAGGCCTTTTTTCCCGAAACTGCCGATTATTCTGCGGGTTTCCCCTGCAATATCCTCAGCGCTTCCGTGTATTAATATCCCATGGTTATCCAGTCCGCCAAGTACGGGCTTCCCAAAATATTCCCTTCCCTGTTCCAGGGTAAAATGATCCCTGTGCACATCCCAGTTAAACAGGTCTCCCGGATATTTTTTATATCGTTCGGGTGACGCAGTAAAATTATGCTCTGCTTCTCCGCAGATATGAACAATATTGTATTTTTCTTTCCGGGCATGTACCCTGTTTAAAATCTGCAGATCAGAAGGCATAACCAAAGTCTCCCACTCTTTTTGGGAAAAACGCCCGGGTTCGCTGAACTGCCCGGAATAATACAGGCCATCCGCACCCGCATCCAAAAAGCCTTCCGCCCAATCCTCCAGTGTATCTGCAATTGCTTGGACACCGGCAGATACCGAATCCGGATCTTCCTTGCAGTGCCTCATGAATTTTTCATCGCTGCTGCCGCTGAATACATAGGTAAAGGAGGCTATTTTGAAGGGACTCCACATGGTAGGGAAGATCATGGCATCCCTGCCTGCCTTATCAGCCATCCTCTTAATCAGTTCCTCCATTCTCCGGTAATGGGTGCAGCTCCTGCCGGGAAGTGTGATATGCCTCCAATCAGAAGCTTTCTCAATACGAATTCCCTGCGTAAGGAAATTACCGAAATTATCATCCATCAGCTTGATAATATCCTGATCCGTCTCACGGAAAAGCTTTAAATGGCCTTCCAGATGCTGTTCCACCGTGTAATCCGCCGGATAATGGAACCAAAAGCCGGCCGGCACATAATCGGCTTCCTGATTCATAAATACTGCTTTCATTCGTTCCCGTTTATTCATTTATTTTTTCCCCTTTGTTCATACAATGATCAATTCATGGGTGCTGTGAGTCATATTACGGATTTCATTCTCTCCAATATGAAGCATATCCTCTATGCGTACGCCAAATTCTCCCGGCAGATAAATACCTGGTTCAACGGTCATGATAAGTCCACTGAATACAGGCGTCGTGTCTGTCTGATTAAATCTTGGCCCCCCGGGAACCTGTATTCCAATGGAATGTCCCAATCCATGCATATAATACCTGCCGTATCCCGCTTCTTCTATAACTTCCCGGGCCGCACGGTCAATCTCACAGCAGGGTTTGCCCAACTCTATGGCATCACAGCCCGCTTTCTGTGCCCGGCGGACACAATCATAAATCTCCCGCTTTCTTTCATCTGCATATTCCACTGCAAACATCCGGGTCATATCCGAACCGTATCCGTCAATTGTGGCTCCCACATCCAGCATAACAAAGTCACCGGGACGTATCACCGTTCCATTCGGACGAACATGGGGCATGGATGTATTCACTCCCACACCTGTCACATGGTCAAATGAATCCCTTTGGGAACCGAAATCACGCAGGAGAATCCCAACTATTTTCTGAAGCTGCCAGTCATCCATCCCGGCATGCACATAATTAAGAACCTCTGTAAACATTTTATCAGCTGCATCCTGTGCCTCCTGAACTGCCCGTACCTCTTCTTCTGTCTTCCTGCAATTCTGAAGGTACAGGACATCATCCAGGCGTCCGTCTGCTGTCAGACCGCAGGGAAGTACCCTCTTCAGCTGCTCATATTCCGCCACCGTCATTTGATCCGCCTGTACCGCCACCCTTTTGATACTGTCCCTTTCCTTAATCAACAGCTCTGTAAGCCGGGACAGCAGACATTTACCTTCCACATATATGGCATCCTTTACCTTCCGCGCTTTATCCCTGTAAAAAGGAGAAGCAAACAGCCATACTGCAGTTCTGGATACCAACAGAAAAGAATCGGGTATGGCCTGCCGGGTATAATAACGCCGGATATCATATCCCGTTATAAGAGCCGCGTCAATATCCTCCGGAAGATTCTGCATCAATCGTTCTATTCTCTTATTCATTTCAATACCCCCGCATATCGCGGGTTTACCCGCGATACTGCAACAATAAGTAATTTGAAAGAAACGTTCAAACGTTCCTCCTATCCCTCAGCCAGATACGGACTGCACTCTTTTCCCAATATAGAAGCCGCACCGTTTTCCACAACAGCCATCTCTTCTATTTTCACACTTCCTTTTCCGGGAATCCCCAATCTGGCTCCTAAACAAAGCAGCATCCCATTCTCCGCCGTCTCTTCCGTAGTTTTCGTAATACGAACCCCCTCCTCCACCTCCAGGCCGATTCCGTGCCCATATTCACAGGAGAGCAGGACACCTGGCCCCTTTGCTTCTTCGAAAGCGGAGGCAGCTGTTTCCCCCAGCCGGACACCGCTGCGTAAATTCCTGATCATACAGTCCTTCACTCTCAGTGCCTGTCTGTAAAGCTCTTTTTGTTCCGCGGATGCCTTCCCCACACAGATTGTCCTGCTCATATCCGCCCAATAACCTTCATAAACAGCTGCCAGCCGCAGGGTAAGCAAATCCCCTTCCTGCAGGACTTTTCCGGATAAAATGTGATCCGGCAGGGTAAGACTGTCAAAACAGTTATCCCCGAAGGACAGCGAAAACCCGAAGGAGCCCCTCTGGGATCCTTCCTCCGACGCCAGAATTCCAAGACGCCGCTGTAGTTCATCATCCCTGATCCCCGGGCGGACATATGGGGTAATGCGTCCGAACACCCGGTCCAGAATTTCTTTGGCTTTTACCGCCTTGCCGATTTCATCCTGTGATTTGACGCGCCGCTGCCTGTCTGCCACTTTTTCCAGCCGGGTATCCATAACAAGAAGATCCCCTGTCATTTTCTGATATTCCCGGAACACCTGCAGCGTAATATGCCCGACATCCGTTCCTATGCATGTAAGCTTCTCATGGGTAATCAACTGCTTAAGCTGCTTCTCCAGATCCTCCTGTAAAATAACTTCCGCCCCCCGTATGATCCCTTTCGCCATCTCAATATACCGGAAATCCACAATAAAATAACATTTGCTTCTGGTCACCAGAAGAGTCCCCGCGCTGCTTACCATATTAAGATAATATCTGCGGTGAACAGGCGCCAGCAAAAGCGCACCGTCCATACCTTCCGGCAGGGATTCCATCAGCTTTCTTAATCTGTCTTCCATTAAACTTCTCCTCCTATACCGGATAACTTCCTTGATACAGAACAGGGAGGATGAAGCAATCCGTTCCCTCTTCATCCTCCCACCAAGAGCAGGCTGTTGCTAAACAGGCTGGGTTTCAGCCTGAAATATGGGCATTTGCCCAAACCTCATCCGCATTTTTCAGGAATTTATCCACATCCTTATCCATCAGAAGGCCCTGGAAAGCTTCCGTGTCACTGAATCTGGAATCATAATAGGCTTTCCATTCCCTTACCTTTCCTTCTTTGATTTTATCCAGCATAGGAAGACTTCCTTCGCTTCCGTACTGTACACCGTCTATTGCGGACGGCGCTCCTTCCGTATCAGACCATTTCTGTGCAACTTCAGGACGGGAAAGAAATTCTATCCACTTAAGCCCGGCTTCCTGTTCCTGAGGAGATGCTTTTCCGGATACACAGAAACAGGCATCCACACCAGCATACACAAGGCCGGATTCCTCCGTCAGCCCCGGAATGGGGAATACACCCAGATTCAGATCCGGATTAGCCACCAAAAAGGTGCCCCGTCCATAGGATCCATAAATCATCATGGCGGCTTTTCCATTGGCGAAATTCTCCATAGCCTGCGTCTGCGGAATTCCGAATACATCATCATTACAATAATCCATGATCTGAATTGCTTTTTCCGCAAATGTCCGGTAATCAGGATTGTCAGAAGGCTTCTTTTCCGGATCCTGGGCACATTCCGCAAGCCATAAAGCACCGTCCGGGAACAGGGCTGCCATAGCACCGCCACGGTAATGTCCTGCCATCCCCGTATCCTTATAGCTTTCCTCCAGAGGCTGTACTCCTGCATCTTTCAGTTTTTGGCACAACTCCATAAAGGCATCCCAGGTTTCCGGAATTTCCAGGTTTTGCTCTTCAAAGATATCCATATTATAGAAAACACCCATAAAGTTCTGGCTGTACGGCATGGCATATACCTTACCATCCTCGGATTTCACCGCTTCCAGAAGAGAAGGAATCGCATTCTTTATAAAAGGCTGATCTGTAAGATCCATACAGTATCCGGCTTCAGCACTTTCAAAAAACGCCTGAGATGTGGGCTTTCCATGGAATACAACAGGGACATCCCCTGCTGCCATACGGGCTGTCAAAACCTTGTCACTGTCAGGAACGGTATTGATTTCCACGACAATATTCGGATATTCTTTATGGAATTCCTCCGCAGCATTCCGATAAGCCTGCTGCGCCGCTTCTTCCTGCTTCTGGTTGAAAAATTCAATTGTGATAGCTTCCCCCGTGCCTTCTCCTTCTTCCTCTGCCGTAACCGAAACGGCCTGGGTCGATGCTCCAGCACTTTCCTGTCCGGCCTGGGTACTTCCGGTATCCGCATTATCTCCTCCGCATCCGGCGAGTATCCCTGCCGTCATACAGCATGTCAAAAAAACAGCCAACCGTTTTCTCTTCATTTGTAACCTCCTCCTAATTTTCGCTTGTAAAAGCCTTTATTTTTGATACTTTTATTCTACAAAATACTTCCCGCAAAAAATATGCACTTTATTATTTGTCATATATGCCTTTTCTTATATGTATTTTATATTATTTTTGTTATATTTTTAGGTATCCGGAGAACCACAGATGTCCCCATATTCAGCTGGCTTTCCAGCCTGATTCCATAAGCTTCCCCGTAGTAGGCTTTTATACGCTGATTCACGTTTTTGATTCCAATTGAGGAATGTCCCTGCGTACTGATGGGTTCAATCGTTTCTTTTTCTATGGATTTCAACAGTTCTTTCATTTTGCCCGCAGAAATCCCCACTCCGTTATCCCTTACGATCAGCTCCACCTCGTCATCCGCCATATAGGCAATGATACTGATGTATCCCATTCCTTCTTTCGGCTCCAGTCCATGAATAATTGCATTTTCAACCAGCGGCTGCAGCAGAAATACAGGGACAGGTGTCTCCAGGGTTTCCTCTTCTATATCAAAATCTGCATATAGTCTGTCTTTAAAACGTATTGTCTGGATAGTCATATAATTGTTGACTTCCCTTACCTCATCTTTCAGCTTGACAATCAGGCTTTCCTGAATGCTGTAACGGAACATATCCGATATACAGCCTGTAATTTTACAGATACTGTCCACTCCATGTATTCCTGCAATCGAGCTAATCAGATTAAATGTATTATAAAGAAAGTGCGGATTGATCTGTGCCTGCAGCATCCGGAATTCCATACGCTGCTCATTCATCTGTAAAACCAAGGAGCGTTCCATGGAATCCTTCAGTCTCCGGATAACACTGTTGTAGCTGTGTATCAGCATATCTATCTCCGTCTTAAATTCCGTCCTCTCCGGCTGAATGGATTCCAGGATCCCTTTTTCCCCGGAATTTTCCATAGCCTGGCAAAGCCCATGTACTGAAATATTTAACCGGCGTACGAAGATGAATGCGATCAGCAGATCAAAAACTATTACAAAAACCGCTATAAGCATAAACATCCTTATATTCTGGTAATAAAGGCTTCTGATGTAAGATCGGTTGGTATAATTCACCACCGTCCATCCAAGCTGTTCCAGCTTCTGCACCCCGCCGATGTAGGATCCTCTGTTAATTGTAAAATCCTTGACAAACTCCTCCTGATCCGTTTTATCCCTTTGCAGTTCCTTCCAGATATCATAAATAACCGTATCATCTCCCTTCACATCCGGGCTGGAATAAGTATAAACCGGGGTTCCGGCTTCATTATAAACTGCCAGATTACCATGGTTCTGCACCGCGTTGTTCAGAATATTCCGGATAGAACGGAAACTTAAGGTGATTCCAATTGTCCCCAGGGTTTCCCCTCTTTCGATATCCTCCAGAGGTTTTACGAGCATAAGTGCTTCCGGTTCATTGGTACTGCCGTAATGAATATTTATAAAACGGCCTCCGGGCAGGCTTTTTGCCAGTTCTCCCCATACCGGAAGATCACGGTACATATTTTTCCAGTAATAGCTGTTAAAACTGTTATCATAGGCATTGCCGGCACTATTTATAATCACCACACTATATATATTAGGATTCAGAAGTACAGCATCTCTCACTATATTGGTTACTACCTTGTTATCTTCCAGAAAGCTTCTGTCGTATACCTCATGCTTATGCCGCAGGACTTCGGAAAGGCTGTCGTTTACAATATGCAGATAAGAAAGCCTCTCCGCTTCAGAAAAAACAGATGAAATCCCTGTTTCAATCTGTACATTTGCTTTTTTAAGTACAGAAACATACTCCTCATCTATTTTTTGTGACATATCCACTGCAAAATAAGTCATAATTCCTAAAAACGGCAGCAGAACAATTCCCACGCAAATCAAAGATATCTGTGTCAAAAAGCTGATATACCTACGTTTCATCTTTACTCCAATCTGTGTGTTTATAGTCAGATGGTTATGAATGAATCCTCATGAAACTCCAGGGAATCTATACGGATAACTGCAAGAATATATATTTTCAATGCCAGGCAAAGGCAGTCAACCGACTGTGCTTCATCCGGCTGATGCGCTCCCCCATGCCCTTCCGGCAGAGGTTCACAAGGAGGTACCAGAGCGCCCAGACATCCGGGGCCGTATGCCACCGCATTCGGCATTTTACGCGCATGTGTTCCGGCATTAAAAATCTGCGGTTCCCAATCGAGTCCGGTTACCGACTGAAACGTATGACTGAGCTTTTGAATGACAACTTTTTCTTTCGGGTAGTAATTCGATTCCAGTACGCGCGTTTTTTCCAGATGAAACCCAATGTTGACGGCATGTTTTTCCAACCTTTTCAATAATTCACGGCCATCCGCAGTTACCGGGCACCTTGCATTCACATTCAGCTTTACATACCGGTTCTCCGTTTTTACAATACCGCAGCCGCATACGAGGGCGCCGGAAACAGCATCCCTGCAGGCGAGGTTTAAACCGCTTCCATCCGTCCCCGCCGAAGCTTCAAAGATCTCGTTCATTATTTTCCGATCCTGTTCCTCCGATAACAGCCCCCTTTTCAGCACAAAGGCGGCGAGAACGGTTATTGCGTTCCTGGTTTGATCCGGAAATGCCACATGGCCTGCTGTTCCCCTGGCATGGATACGGATATGGCTTTCGTCAATCTCCCAGCTGCAGTCCGCATCCGCTTCCTTCAGCAAAGCGGCCATCTGCGGATCATAAGCCAGCACCAATTCTGCCTCGCCGGGGACCTGATTGGAAACTTCACCTCCGGAAAAGCAGATGACCTGATCCGTAAACGGCGTATCAGCTGCCATCCACGCTTCAACAATACCCTTTTCTCCATAGCAGAGCGGAAATGGGCTGTCCACCACAATGGTAAAATCCGGGGTTCTGCAGTTATCCCTGTAGTAAACCGCGTCCTCCATACCGTTTTCTTCATTTGTCCCGGCAAGAACTCTTATGTCATGCTTTAATTCTATTCCCAAATCTCTTAAGCAGAGCAGGGTATAAAGGCCGGCCATACAGGGGCCTTTGTTATCCTGGGCCCCTCTCCCAATGATCCATCCCCCTCTTTGTATCGCTTCATACGGGGGATACATCCAGCCCGTCCCTTCAGGCACTACATCCAGATGCCCCATCAATCCGATCCTGCCGTTCTTCTCTTTTTGTTCCGGATCATAGGCTTCCGCTACATAGTAAGAATGATTCTCTGTCTCAAGTCCGTGCCGGTGGCAGATTTCCATGAACTTGTCAAGCACATCCCTGCAGCCCTGCCCAAAAGGCTTTATCCGTTCCTCCTTATCCGCCACACTTCGGATTCTTACCAGTTCGCAAACCTCCTGGACCAGACTGTTTTTATGTTCCGCTATCCATGCATCTACCGCATATTCCAGTTTTTCCTTCCCGTTCATTCTATATCCCTCCTGCCTTTACCGGCTCTTTTCTCTGTATTTTTTAGGTGTCTCCCCATAATATTTCTTAAATACCTGAATAAATTTGGATATATCATTATAGCCGCATAATCCGGCAACCTCTGTCACTGTCATATCTGATTCCGTTAAAAATTCAGCCGCTTTTTCCATCCGGACCTCCGTAAGATAGGTAAGATAATTCTTGCCCGTCTTACTCTTAAGAAGATGGCTTAAATAGCTGCAGTTCAGGAAGAAAATATTCTCAGCCAGGCTCTTCAGCGTAATATCATTGTTATAATTATCTCTGATATAATCAATTACCATCTGAGCCGTGTTATCCGTATCCTTTTCTCCTGTAATTTCCGTAAGGCGGCAGATTTGTGTAAATTTCGCATGTATCTCTTCCAGCAGCTTTTCCGATCCCGGATAATGGAACAGTTCAAAATGGGTACTGAACAGAATCGGATATTCCTTCTTACTATCCGCCTTATTTTTATATATCTGGAATACCGTTTCATTCAGCACGATTTCTATCATCTTTAAAGCATCAATTATACTGTATATGGACAAATCCGCGACCTGTAACAATTCATGCAACGATACCTTGACAAGTACATAGGCTTTATCCGCTTCACCGGCTGCAATGTATGCTTTCAGCTGTTTAATCTCCGAGGGATTCCAGACGCTCTTATAATTCATACGTCCTCTTAAATCTTCAAAATACAATACGTTCTTTCCCGGATACAATATCCGACCGGACAACGCATATAATGCCTGTTTATGGTATTCCCGTATGTCTTTAAGAGCACGTCCTCTCCCGCTCACTCCGATGCAGATTTCCATCTCAGATGCATTTTCAGGAAGAAGGCTCTTAATAAATTTTTCCGTTTCCTGTCTGCTGCTGTTTTTAACTACAAAAGCCCACATCTCCGGATCCAATTCCACGGCTTTACATAAAATCTCATTCTGCCTGCGGATAAAACGAAGCATGGAGGACCTGATTGCTTCCGCTTCTTTGGCATCCCTTGTATTCATCCAGACCACAATTTCACAGAAGCTGTCAAACATTTCATCAAGTACTTTATCCCCTTCGCATCCAAAGCTTTCTCCTGTGGCGGTAATCAGCTGCCTCAGACGTTCCGATACGCTGGACATGGAGCCTGTTTCCTGGATACGTGCCATAGGGGCCGTATCCCTCACAAGCCCCTTTTTCCTCAGGACAGATACCAAATCCTGTTCCTGTATGGGTTTCAAAAGATATCCTATTGCTCCGTATCTCATTGCTTTCTGTGCATATTCAAATTCAGCAAAACCGCTTACAATAATTACATTTGCAGGGATTTGGCTTTTATATATCATTTCCGTAAGCTCAAGTCCCGTCAATACAGGCATACGGATATCTGTAAGGACCAGCTCCGGGCGTTTCTCCAGAAACAATTCCCAGGCTTCTCTCCCGTTTTCGGCCTCAATTATTTCCTCAGGAGCAAACGGGATACATTCCTTCACCTGGCGAATAAGGTTTAACCGGGAACAATACTCATCTTCTGCAATTAATACCCTCATAAATGACCTCCCAATCGCCATATATGCAGAAAAAGGGAGTAACTTTCTCCCCTTTCCTGCCGGTTATGATTTGACAGCCCCTGCCGTTAATCCTTTGATTATATATTTCTGTCCCAAAGCATATACGATAACAATAGGAATCATACATACGATATATGCGGTAAATGCCATCGTGTAGTTAAAACTGAATTCTGCCTTAAAATTATACTGCATCAAAGGGAGCGTCCACATATCATGGCTTTTATTCAGTATGAGCAGAGCCATCATAAAGTTGTTCCAGCATCCCAGGGAATCCATAACAATAATTGTGGCAATCATCGGCTTGATTAAATGAAATACAATCTGCACATAGGTCTGGAATACGTTGCATCCGTCCACTCTGGCGGCTTCCTCCACCTCAGCCGGAAGAGAACGTATGTAATTTACAAATAAAAACAGGCCTGTCGGGAGACTGAATGTAAGATGAAGCAATATCAGCCCGAACTGATTTAACAGCTTAAGCTGCGTCATCTGTTTTACCATAGGCAGCATCAATACCTGGAAAGGGATAAAAATACCGGCTAAGATATAGTAATAAAGCAGCTTATAATACCTTTTATTCATATTTCTTGCCACCGCATACGAAAGGGCAGGTATGAAAAGCACTATGAGAGTAACACTGGTAACCGTAACGATTGTGGAGTTACGGAAACTGCTCCAGAAATCACTCCTGCTGAAAAGCTCTATATAATTATCAAAGTTAAATCCTGACGGCATTGCAAAGAAATTCCTTCCGGCCTCCTGCATTGTTTTCATGGAGTTAATGAATATTACAAAAACAGGTCCCAGTATCAGCAGCAGTCCCAACAGTATGACCAGCGTCTTAAAAGCCTTCCAGACGATTCCCTCTTTCCTCATTCTTTTCCCCCCTCACTCAGTTGATTTCGTGTCTCTGCGATTGTTTGATCTGGATAAAGGACAATACCGCAATGATGAGTGCCAGCACTACCGCTTTCGCATTGGCAACCGCAAAATTGGAGTCCTTAAATCCATCGTTATATATCATAAGGCCGATAAATTCCGTTGCACGGTTCGGACCTCCTCCGGTCAAGGCAAACGCATAATCAAAGGTAGTTATACCCGCTTTCAGATTCAGCACCATATTTACCGTCAACGTAGGCACTAAAAACGGAAGAGTAATAAAACGGAAACTCTGCCATCTGGATGCTCCGTCAATCATGGCTGATTCGAAAAGATCCTCAGGAATAGACTGAAGCCCCGCAAGCAAAATAATGGTCGGCATGGCTACCGCCTGCCAGACATTCACAAATAAAACACCATAAATAGCTGTTTTGGAACTGGCAAGGGGTGTCTGAAGATTGATTCCTGCCAGTCTCCCCAATGCGGGTATCAGCTGATAAAACATCTGATCCCAGATTAATGCAACCGCTACAGACCCCAACATAGCCGGAAAGAAAAATACAGATTTTGTAAAAACCTTAAACCGTTTTACAGAATTTAAAACCAAAGCAATAAGGAGTGATATAATGGTAACGCTGACCACGAGCATCAACGCATACAATAATGTCCTCCCCAGAGAACGCCACATAAATATATTTTTGGACAGAGCAATATAATTGGATATCCCCACAAAGTTAAAGGTTGGATTCAAACCATTCCAGTCCGTAAGGCTGTAATACATACCAGAAACTACTGATATGATGTAAAAAAAAGTATAAAGTACTAATGGTATGATTGTAAACAACAAAAAAGTCATTTTATCCAGAGTAAACCGTTTCTTTTTATTCATCCAAGTTCTTCCTTTCTGTTAAACGCAAATACCCGTAGGGGTCTTATTCAACAGCATCTTCAGAATGGCACTGTTTGTCCCCTGCATTCCCTCATTCCCCAGTTTCCCGAGATTTTCCAATGTCTCTTCCACATCGCCGCGTACGATTCCGTCCTGTTGCGTCGCTCCGATACCATTCAGTGCCAGTTGTGCCGCTCTTGCCGCCGCATTTACGGATGTAGCTATTTTTAATGCGCAACCGGGCTTCGCACCATCACATATCATTCCCGATATATCCGCAGTCATGGTCCTGACAGCCGCAAAGATATTTTTTAACGTACCCCCGTATAAATAAACCATTGCACCGCTGACACCAATTGCCGAAGCTATAGAACAGCCGCATAAAACGGACAACCTGCCTATATATTGTTTCGCATGGATTGTAATCAGAATACTCAAGGCAAGACTTCGATATAACATATCGGATGGACTGCCAATTGCATTTGCTGTTACAATTACCGGGATTGTAGCTGTCAGCCCCTGGTTTCCGCTGCCTGCCACACTCATAACCGGCTTCATACAGCCTGCCATCCTCGCATCCACTGCCGCTGCTGCGGTAAATGCTGCCATATTTGCTATATCATGACCGATTAAGTTGTCTTTCCCGTTATGGATGATTTCTCTGCCCACATGCAGGCCATAGTCTTTTTGCAGCCCTTCTTCTGCAATCGCCATATTAATATCAACCACATCCTGCAAAAAAGCCAGTGAATCCTTGTCTGTCTCCTGCACAAATTCCCAGATTTCCTCCATTGTCATACACAAGGAAGCATCTCTGTCCGTCATATCTTTGTCCGTGTCCCGCCGTTCTTTACCGGAGGTACTTTCCCATATCCTTTTTCCATCTTTTTGTATACGTCTGAAGCTTGTATGCTTCCCTTCAATAACCGCCTCCGCATTATGATTTCTACCGGATACCCTGGCAGATATATAAATTTTTTCCACATTTTCCTGCAGCACGACCGAAACCTTCTCATTACAGACCATTTCGGCTGCCCGTTGTTTCTGCTCATAAGATAAACCACTCAATATAAGCATTTTTTTCTGAGGTTGTGCGCTGACAGCCCCTAACGCGCCTGCCATATATAACCCGGTACAGGCAAGACCGGGAATTCCTACATTCATTCCGTTCTTCAAAATATATTCACTTACGCGAATTTCCACCTGTTCCACTTCTTCACCCAGCGCTTCGGCCGCCCCTGCCGCACAAAGTGATACAGCGGCAGGTTCCGTACAGCCCAGCGCAGGTGATATTTCATTATTTAATACTTTCAGATAAAACTGTTTTCTGGACTCTTCCAACTTTATCCCTCCTCGCTTCATAAGTATTTTGTATTACCTGCATACAAATACAGCATATCCCCGCTTCTGTTTCATTCTTTTTATACACACCAATGATATAACATAGATTATCATGTCTAAAATGCACAATAAATGTCTTTCTTTGGTTTGGTAATATGTTATTCTTTTGTTTCTAGCAGAATACAACTGCCTGCGCCGTCCATCCGACCCGCTGCCCGCAGAAATCTACAACATATCCCGGCACAAAAAAAAGCCATATAAGACTGCATTTTTCAGTCTTACACAGCTTCTTACCACCGCCCATTGCTTTATATCCTATCTGTCCGTATCCTTTTCCCCGCTCAGGCTGAGAATCTCCTCATTCAGCGACAGCATTCTTGCATCCAGATCCGATACCATTCTCGCGCATTCCACAAGTTCTGTCTTGATATGCTGAGGCGCATTTCCTTCAAACTTATAATTAATCTTATGCTCCAGGCTGGCCCAGAAATCCATAGCAACCGTCCGTATCTGGATTTCCACCTTGACCTCCACGATCCGATCCGATAAAAATACAGGAACCGTAACAAGCATATGATAGCTTTTATAGCCGCTGGCTTTGGGATGCTTCATGTAGTCCTTTACGGAAATCACCTTAATATCATTCTGGTTCCTTATCATGTCCGCTATCCGGTAGATATCGGACGTAAAGGAGCAGATAACGCGTATCCCCGCTATATCATTAATATATTTCACCATATTTTCGATGGTGGATTCATAGCCGTAACGCTTCAGCTTCTTAACAATGCTTTCCGAGGTTTTCATGCGGGATTTAATGTGCTCGATTGGATTATAACGATGCACATGCTGGAATTCATCGTTCAGGATTTCCAGCTTTGTATTGATCTGCTTTAATGCCGCATTATAGACCAGGGTGACCTCCTGCCAGCTGTCCACCTGGTTATCATTATCTGCCACATATTCCATTTTCTTCATCCTCAATTATACTTTTATACAGGTTTATTATACCATAGATTTACTGCGAACATGGATATTTTACAGAAAATTAATAATAATGGCATTCTTTTTGTTAAAAGCCGGAGTACCCGAAAAAACACCTGCAAAACTATCTTATGCGCCTTCAGTAAGAATTATGTTACAATTCAGGGCTTTCCCTATCCTTATTCTATGCGGACGGCAGTGCATGATCAACGGTAACTATTGGCAGCATCAAAAGGCGGCCGTGTCAACAGGGAGCTATTGCGTTTTTATCTGTTTTCAGCTACACTATGCTTACTCGGATGCGGAAGCGTTGCCGCATGGCATCCGGATTCTAATGACAAGGAGTGTTACCTATGTTCCGAATTTGGGCAAAAATATTCAAAGACAATCGCATGCTGAAGGATACCGTCATCTGTGACGATTCCGACGATACCAGAACCCATAAGGTTTTCCATGCGCTGGATGAAATCTGTTATCAGTTTGATTTGGGAAAGCCCATGTGGCTGGATGTAACCGTCCAGGATTTTAAAAAACACAGCAAGGCCCGTTTTACTGCGGACAACTTTGTGGAACAGATTGCTTTTGATTTTCTTGAAATACAGGTGATTGAAGAGGATTAGGCACAGAGCGGCCGCAGATCCTCTCTGTTTCCTGAAAAAAACGCGGCAGGATTTTGTATATTTTTATTGACACTCGAAATAATATGCTGTAGTATCATAATATATATAACATAGTTTTAATAACTACATGATACGTTTTATTTTATCTTTCAGCTAGAGTAAGGAGGCATTTATTATGAGTGTAACAATAAGAGAACCCGGGAGTGCAATTACCCATTTCATCGGTATGATGATGGCGATCATCGCATCCACTCCCCTGCTGATAAAAGCTGTATTATCCAATCAGCCTGAAGTATTCGCCGCTATGATGGTATTTATCGCCAGCATGATTCTGCTGTACGGAGCAAGCGCTACCTATCATTCCATCAATGTGGGCGGACGTATCCTGCGGGTTTTCCGCAAAATTGACCATATGATGATTTTTGTCCTGATAGCCGGTTCTTATACCCCTATCTGTCTGGTTGTCCTGGGAGGTAAGCTGGGTTACACTCTGCTGGCGGTTGTCTGGGGGGTGGCAATTCTTGGTATGGCCATAAAGGCTCTCTGGATTACCTGTCCCAAATGGTTTTCCTCTGTCATTTATATTGCAATGGGCTGGATATGCCTGGCTGTTTTCGGCCAGCTGTGGAACACCCTTCCCCGGGCCGCGTTTATCTGGCTGCTGGCAGGCGGGCTGATTTATACGATAGGCGGTATTATATATGCGTTAAAGCTCCCTATTTTTAATTCCAGGCATAAATTTTTCGGTTCCCATGAAATCTTTCATCTGTTTGTGATGGGCGGAAGTATCTGCCATTTTATATTTATGTTTACGTATGTGGCATAAAAAGTACGGATAACAGACAAGTCACGTTCTATATGAATACGTCCGTTTGGCTCGCTGCCCGCGGAAATAAAAAAACTGGCGGAAGGCTTCCGGCCAGTTTTTTTTGGGCCTGCTATCTGTTGGACAGCCGTTTTTCTTCTTGTACGGCGTAAGATGATCCGTGTGGACGGGCCGATGGATCAGGGGGTATCGCCGGTGCTTCCCTCCTCCGTCAGCTGACGGATCACTCTGCAGGGATTCCCCGCCGCCAGACTGTCCGGCGGAATGTCTTTTGTAACCACACTGCCCGCACCGATTACGCTGTTGGCACCAATGGTTACGCCGGGCAGCACAATAGCTCCCGTGCAAATCCATACATTGTCGCCGATGGTAACCGGATGGGTATATTCAAGCCCTTCCAGCCTCTGTGCCACATCCATGGCATGTTCTTCCGTTACGATGCATACATCAGGTGCTATAAACACATTGTTTCCGATAGTAATCTTTCCGCTGTCCATGAGCTTGCCATTGACGTTCATGAAAAAGTTATCTCCCACCGTAGTGTTGTATCCATAGGTACAGAAAAGGGGCTGCTCCACTACACAGTTTTCCCCTGCGCCGCCCAATATTTCCCGGATGGCGGCCTGCCGCGCATCCCGGTCAAGGGGGTGTATGTGGTTATAGTCGTACAGTTTCTTTACCGTTATGTCACGGTCTGCCGCCAATTCAGGGTCGCCGGGCTGGTATCGTATTCCGGCATATGATTTTTCTTTTTCTGTCATAAAAGTTGCTCCTTCTCCATTTTTTCCTTCTTTCCGGAAACGCGTGCCGGGATGCCTGTCACGGCAGTTCCATTTCCTGCTCCTGTGTTTCCCGGAACTCCACATAAGCGGTAAACAAATCGGCCCTTATTTCTATGCGGAAGTTTCCCTGGCAGGCCTCCGTAAAGCTTCTTGCTATGGAGAGGCCCAGGCCGCTTCCGCCGTCGGTACGGCTGCTGTCCCCCCTGGTAAACCGGGCGGTATAATCGATATCACCGGAAAGCTCCACCGCTGAGGTGTTGGTTACACTGGCCGTGAGCAGGCCTTCCTTTTCTTCCAGGGATATATAGACCCGTGAACCGTCCAGGGAATATTGCAGGGCATTCTGGATCAGGTTCTGGAAAACACGGTACATCCGCTGCCCGTCTGCCCGGATAAACCGCTCTTCATCAGGGATCTGCGGCCTTACCGTCACATTGGCATCCTTAATTACTTCTTCCATATCCGCCAGCGTCTGCCGCAGCAGCTTGGCAAAATCAATCGTCTCCAGCTTCACAGGCAGTTCCCCGGATGCGGCCTTACTCACTTCAAATACATCCTGCACCATAGTTTTCAGCCGCTGGGATTTGCTTTCCAGGATCGATACATAATCCTTTACGTGCTCCGGTAGCTCTTCCTCTTCCTTGAGGAGTTCCACGTAGCTGATAATGGAGGTCAGAGGTGTCTTTATGTCGTGGGAAACATTGGCGATGAGCTCCACCTTCATCCGTTCGCTGCGGACCTGCTCATCTATCGCTTCCTTCATGCCCTCCCGGATTTCATTCATGCAGGTAACGGCGTCATGCAGATCGGAATCTCCGGGCAGCTTAAACGGGGCTTCCATATCCCCTTCGCGGACAGCATATATCTGGTCTATCAAATCTCCTATGTCTCTGGTATCCCGCCGCAGGGAACGGACATATACGGCCTGTGCTGCCGCCGCACCCAATACAGCCAGAATCGTCAGGCTCCACATGATGACACCGGAAAAGGCGCCAAAAGCCGTTTCTTTCGTCCATAGGATCATAACCGCTGCCAGCAGTACGGACATTCCGCCGGTTACCACCGGCAGCTTTCGGAATCTTCTCACCATCCGCTTCTGGAAGGGATATTCCAGCTCCTTCACGGACAGGCTATGGCAGATTCTCACAAAAAGACTGTTTTTCCATACTTGGCTGTTTTTTCCGGCATCATTCACTGCCAGCCAGATAAGCCAGAATACCGCAAGGATAAGGGGCCGCAGCTGATATATGGTATATTGATAATAAATATCCGGATGCACCCCCGCATAATAAAGATTGCGGAATACCGGCATCAGGTAATATAGCAGAAAGCCGGCAGGTACCAGCACCGCCAGAACCTTTGCTTCATACCACATCTTTCCGGTAATAAGGGCCAGTCTCCGCCCTGCTTCCCTGCGCTCCTTCCGGAACAGTGTGCCGACAATAAGGAAGAAAAGCGACGCCATAAGAAGCCAGAAAACCCGATACAGCGAAGCTTTTGTATCCTGCATATCCCTTACGATCTGATACAGCCGGTTTCCGCCGGTATAATAGGTATAGCCGCCGCCGTATACCGCAACCGTATATGGGAGGGGATCCCTGGCAGCGGCAATGGTAATCCTGGCATCCTTATATTTTTCATCCACCGGGAAATTCTCATAACCCGGCACAAACCAGCTGCCGTTGTCCGTATACTGTCCATCCCCGTAGATATCAATTTCTTTTCCGTCCTTCTGCATATATACCCTGCTGCCGTCAAAATAAAGAAGAAAATTATAACCTTCGGGAAGGATCCGGTTCTCTCCGTCCAAAAGCATGCCGTCCACATTGCTGTAAAGTTCGTTCTCTTTATAACTGATAGTATACAAAAGGTTCTTGCAGCCCTTCAGCATTTCATGGGCTTCATCGGCCGCCTGTCCATTATCTTCCTTAGGGCTCTGGGTAGACTCCGCAATATCCACAGAACCGGAAGCCTCGCTCTCCGGGTAAGACTGCTGCGAAGCATCCCCTCCTTCCTGCCCGGCCTGATCCGATGATCCCTCTGTCACGGTTCCTTCCCACGCGGATTGTTCCGTAGACACTTCATCCGCCGCATTTTCCGCATCCGTTGTTACTGTCACAACAGAAGAGGCCGCGTTCCGCGCATCGCTTTGGATCCCAAAAACCATGACGTTCCCGTCTCCTGCGTATCCATAGGATTCCTGTCCATAATAGCTGCTGTAGGATATCCCTCTTGTGCGGCTGTTATTATTCCAGGAAAATCCAACCTCTCCTCCGGATGCCATAGAAAGGAAATCCTCCAGATAACCTTCCATATAAAACCGGAAGGAAGAAGTTTTCTGATAATCTGACTGCATGGAATCCCGGATATCCGCAACCGTGATACCTCCGGCAATCATGCCTGTCACCTGCAGGATATCCCCCAGAAGAAGAGTGATTCCCAGAAAAAAGGTGACTGCTCCGATCCCTCTTTTATTTTTTTTCCATTTTGTATCCAATTCCCCATACCACCTTTACATATTCTGGCTCTTTCGGATTCAACTCGATTTTTTCACGGATACGGCGGATATGTACCATAACTGTGTTTTCCGGGGCAAATGCATCTTCTTCCCATACGCGCCGGTAGATTTCTTCCGCCGGAAACACTCTCCCCAGGTTGCGCATGAAAAGCTCCATGATTTTTGTTTCGGTAGCCGTAAGCTTAACCGCTTCTCCGTCCGCATACAAAATCCGTTCATCGGTGCGGAACAGCAGCCTGCCATTCGTCAGTTCTTCCGTCTGCTCCGAAGCATGGATGTCCCCCAGGCTCGTATACCGGCGCAGCTGGCTTTTTACGCGGGCCGCCAGTTCCTGGGGATTATAGGGTTTTGTTACATAATCATCCGCTCCCATGGACAGCCCCAGTATTTTATCCGAATCTTCGCTTTTGGCGCTGAGCACAATAATAGGCAGATTCCTTTTTTCCCGTATCCGCATCACCGCCGACAAACCATCCAGACGGGGCATCATCACATCAATGATAAGCAGCTGTACATGACCTCCTGCCAGAATATCCAACGCCTCCATGCCGTCATAGGCCCGCAAAACCCTGTAGCCTTCTTTCTCCAACGCAATGGCGATGGCTTTCACAATTTCCCTGTCATCGTCCACAACCAATATACATTCATTCATATCCGGTCAGTTCCTCCTTTGAGCTTATCCTCAGTGTATTGCAGATGTCTTACGAACTTCCGACGGGAATTCTTACAAAAATCTTAACTGTCCCCTTTCTTCAGTGTACTACAGAACCTCCCGCAGCTCAATTACAAAAGGGACAGGGTCTTCCGGTAATTTAAACCAGGATACCCTGTCCCTTCTTATATACTAGTATTAAGCTTAATCGTCATAGCCGTTGGGATTCTGGGACTGCCACTTCCAGGAATCGGCACACATTTCTTTAATGCCGTATTCCGCCTTCCAGCCAAGCTCCGCCTCCGCTTTGCCCGCATCGGAATAACAGGTGGCAATATCCCCGGGGCGGCGGTCTCTGATAACATAAGGAATCGTAACGCCCGTTGCTTCTTCAAAATTCTTTACGATATCCAGAACGCTGTAGCCTTTGCCTGTTCCCAGATTATAAATGTTCAGGCCTGACTTGTCTTCTATTTTCTTCAGCGCCTTGACATGGCCTCTCGCCAAATCCACCACGTGGATGTAATCCCTCACGCCGGTACCGTCGTGGGTGTCGTAATCATTGCCGAATACATTCAGCTCCTTCAGCTTTCCTACCGCAACCTGTGTAATATAAGGCATCAGGTTGTTGGGGATTCCGTTGGGGTTTTCCCCGATAGTTCCGCTCTTATGTGCGCCGATAGGGTTGAAATAACGAAGCAGGACTACATTCCATTCCGGATCCGCTTTCTGGATATCGGAAAGAATCTGCTCCAGCATGGATTTCGTCCAGCCATAAGGGTTGGTGCACTGTCCCTTGGGACATTCCTCGGTAATGGGAATGAAGGCCGGATCCCCGTAAACGGTGGCGGAGGAAGAGAAAATAATGTTTTTCACGCCTGCTTTACGCATCACATCCACCAAAGTCAATGTTCCCGCAATGTTGTTTTCGTAATACTCCCACGGCTTGGCAACCGATTCGCCTACTGCCTTCAGCCCTGCAAAATGGATGCAGGAATCAATTTTTTCTTTTTTAAATATTTCACTCAGGGCATCCCTGTCTAAAATATCCGCCTTATAAAAAGGTACCTGTTTTCCTGTAATTGCTTCCACACGCTGCAGAGATTTCTCGCTGGAGTTGCTGAGATTATCTAAAACAACCACTTCATATCCTGCATTCTGCAGTTCCACTACCGTATGACTGCCAATATAGCCGGCACCGCCTGTTACTAAAATTGCCATGGTCGCTCCTATCTGCGCACAAAGACGCCTATACTACTAATTAATTACCGTAACTGTTCCGTCCCTGCGCAATAAATGCGCAGACCTGGCCGAATAGTTACCAATTACATTTACCATAAAACATCCGGATAAACACCGTCCGCTTTCAGCCTGGCAATGGATTCCATAACAAAAGGCTTATCTTCCTTGTAGGTTACCCCGAACCATTTATCCTTGGAAGAAAGCACTTCAACCGTTGCCTTTCCCTGCTGCAGAAGCTTATCCACCTCGATAGGCAGGAAGCATTCCGCTTTCATAGGATTTCCCGGCACTTCATTCGCAAAGAAGCTGTTGACGGCACTTTCCAGTTCATCCAGGATACTTGCGGAAAAGCCCCACATATTCATGGAAACAGGGGTATCCAGGGGAAGGGGCACATAGGTGGCACCGTCGTCTTCCGTATATGCGGCACCCTCTGCCGTTTTCACGATTTTCGTCCGCTCCGCTATGGTCTTTAAGAATCCGTTTTCATCGGTTACACAGCAGCCTCTTGCTACGGATCCATTGTCGGTCAGCGTATTCCCCAGTTCATAACCAATCATCGCGTAACGGAATTTCTCATCGTCCTCATGGGTGGTCAGAAATGTGTAAAGCGTCTGGAACGCACTTCTTCCATAATAGTCATCCGCATTAATTACGGCAAAAGGCCCGTTTACCACTCCCTTGCAGCAGAGAATCGCATGTGCGGTCCCCCAGGGCTTCACCCTGCCGTCCGGAATCTGAAAACCTTCAGGAACCTTGGTAAGCTCCTGGAATACGTATTCCACTTCTATATGCTTGCTGACTCTGTCGCCCACGCATTCCCGAAAATCCTTTTCATTTTCCTTCTTAATAATGAAAACGACCTTTTTGAATCCTGCCCTGACAGCATCAAACATGGAAAAATCTATAATCTTGTGCCCCTGCTCATCCACAGGGTCAATCTGTTTCAATCCGCCGTAACGGCTTCCCATTCCTGCTGCCAGAATTACCAATACCGGTTTGTCCATATCCTGCTCCCCTTCTGCGTGCTTTAACACGCTGCAAAAGGGCTGTGAAGCTTGCATCCATCCTGTGAAGTTGTTGGATCGTTTTGTAAAGTCTGCAGGCCTGCTTCACTTTACCCTTTTATTTTAACCGGGAACCTGTATATTCTGCAACTCTTATTTGTTAGGAAGAGCTGTCAAAATGTTAACTCGGTTCCTCCACTCTTTGTTACCCTGCCGGCAGACCGTAAACGGATTATAGCATTTCCCGCATCGCCGCCCGGCGCTATGGTTATTATAACATAAGCACAAAAGGGAAGCAAATTCCCAAAAATGCCTTTTTTTGTCACGTTTATTCCCGCTGGGCTGTTAACTCCTGTTCCGTATAGGCAGCGCACGGCAGCTGCCGGGGCCGCAGCGGAATACCAGGCGGCTAACCGGTCACCAAATGCCGGATAACCGGTATCTTTTCCAGGAAGAAGGTGAGGATCAGCGCCGGCACAAGCAATGCGATTGTTTTCAGCACGTTTGTCCAGACCGAAAATCCGGAAAACAGCAACGCCATATAAGGGACCAGCATCCAGCCGAATATCCAGTGGAGATAATAGATCCCAAGCGTCCTTTTGGCAACAGCGGTAACAGCTGTTTCCGCAATCCGGTTCCGTATAGTCATATCCTTACAAAGAAGGAAAATCCCCACGGCTAAAAGAACCACGGGCAAATGACGGTACCCCTGCACCAGCAGGATCCCGTCCCAGGCCATATCCTGGCTGGTATACCACTTCACGCCCCACATACCCAGAAGTCCGATAACGGCTGAAAGCAGGCCCAGCAGCCTTTGCTTTGCCAGGCTGTTCCGGAAGGTTCCCGACGTATGAAGCCAGGCGCCGAACAGGAAAAATCCCAGCATATTGGCATAGGTCCCGAAGGGATTGAGTATTTCCAATCCCTCCAGGGAATATACGCCAATCAGCCCTCTGCTGCAAAGGGCATCCAGCACCATCTGCAGCCCGGTGAGGCCGTTGGTCATGAGAATACCTAAGCCAGCAAAAAACAGGAGGATTTTCCTCCCCAGGCAGTGATCATAAGAGATGCGGAACAAAGGGAATACGAGGTAAACGGCCAGCAGCGCTTCAATAAACCACAGATGCCCGGTTCCTATCCCTTCCAGGCTGCCAAAGGCAAACAGATACAACAGGATCTGGTTTTTCCCGAAATTATCCAGAGGCACCTGGCACAGGGCGCTGATGGAAAACAGGTAAATCAGTTTCCACAGTACAAGCACCAGATATATAGACACTGTTTTGCGCACATGCCTGTCCAGCTTCAGGGGCCTGGTAAAAAGAAGGGCACCGTTAACCATAAAAAACATGGGAACCCCCGCCCAGCAGGCTACCATGAGAATATTGGCGGGTACGGTTTCCGCAAGCAGTACGAAATGGCAGAAAACCACCAGAAAAATAGAAATCGCCTTTATTATATCCAGATACTGGATTCTCTTTTGCATTCTTTTTCTCCCGTTTTTGATTACGCAAACTTCGCAGTCGCCAACTGGCCGTCCGCCCGCTGCCAAAGCGGCATCCCCGGGACTGAAAAGGATTTTCGCCAGTCCGTCAGACCGGACATTCCGATAAGCCCAAGGGCATCAAGTGTGTCAGATGAGGCTGACGCACTTGATTGGTCTTATCTCCGTGGTCTGAAAGGTACCGGTGAAAATTCCTTTTCAGTCCCGGGGATGCCGCTTTGGCAGCGGGCGGACGGCCAGTTGGCGACTGCGAAGTTTGCGTTCATTCTATAAAAGTCCTGAGCCGCGCTTATCAGGCGTAATTCAGGCACAGGTAAAGGATAGTATCCGGACTGCCTTGTCCGGATGCTATCCTTAGAATATGTGATTCCTTATATGATGTCAACCTTGCCGGTTGAAAAAGACATTTTGTGCAAGCCTGTATACTATTCCACTTTCTTAAATTTATCCGCTCCCTGGCCGCAGACAGGGCATTTGAAATCAGCAGGCAGTTCATCGCCCTCATATACATAACCGCACACCTGGCATACCCATTTTCCCGTCTTTTTTCCCTGGAGTGCTTCGCTTCCATGGAATGCTTCGCTTCCATCCGTAACAGGCGCTCCGTCCACCTCTGGAAGATAGGTGGGGGCATTCTTAGGGGCTTTTCCTTTTACCACTTTATGATAATAGGCATAGGTCATGGCATTATCCGGTTTCCCATAGCTTTCGGCTTCTATGACTTCTCCCAGGAAAACCGTATGCGTCTCGGTTTCCATGGTATCTATCACGCGGCATACCACGTAGCCGCAGGAATCCTTAATCACGGGAAGCCCCGCCGCCAGTTCATAATCCACCCCTTCAAACTTGTCATTTTCTTTGCTTGACTGGAAACCAAAGGTTCCTATCAGGGAAGGATCGGAATTCTCAGACAAGATGGAAAAGGCAAATTTCCCGGACTTATCAATACAGGAATTCGTATAGTTATTGTGGTTTACGCTCACAGCAATAGTGGCGGGATCCGATGTAATCTGCATTATACTGTTGGTAATGCATCCCACAGGGCGGTTTCCGTCCAGTGAGGTAGTGACATATACACCATAGGACATGTCTCTGAAAATCATAGTGTTCATCTTTGCTCCTATCTGCGTGCTTCTGCACACGTATCAATATCAGTCAATGAGGTTTGTTTCGTTTTCCCGTCACATCAGGTCATGGCAGCGCCGTCCACCGAAAGCACGGCTCCTGTAATATAAGAAGCCATATCGCTTGCCAGAAACAGAAAAGCATTGGCAATATCTTCCGGCTCTCCCATTCTGCCCAGCGGAATGCCCTTAATAATAGGTTCAATCATTTCACTGGGTATAGCCTCCACCATATCCGTATGGATTACACCGGGGGCAACTGCATTTACCCGGATATGATCCTTTCCCAATTCCCTCGCCATGGATTTTGTAAGCCCGTTTAAAGCAAACTTGGATGCCGGATAACCTACGCCGGCCGGCTGGCCGTACAGACTTACCATGGAACTCGTATTCAGTATAACACCGCCCCCCTGTTCCTTCATTAACACTGCTGCCGCCTTGGAGCAGCGGAAAACAGAATTCACGTTCAGGTCCATGATTCTGTCAAAATCTTCTGTTTTATAATCATATAACGTATCCCTTGCGGATATACCTGCATTGTTTACCATGATATCCAGTTTTCCAAAGGTATTCTTTACTTCGGCCAGCGCTTTCTCTATTTCTTCATACTTGCCCAGATCCGGTGCCATCCCGATTACCGGCCAGTCAGGATTTTCCTGACGCAGGCTTTCCAGCGCCTTATCCACCGTTTCCTGTCTGGAACCCCACAGAGCTACGCTGGCCCCGTTCTCCAGAAAACTTTTTACGATAGCATATCCGATTCCCCTTGTACCCCCTGTCACTACTGCTGCTTTTCCTTGTAGCATTTTGAAACCCTCCTTTTGCATTATGTATTTATATTAAAAATAGTAATCGTTACTGATTTTATGATAACATATAGATAATTTTTGTCAAGCGAAATACGGATTAATTTGTAATACAGGGCAGCGGCACAAGGGACCGTAAGGAGTAACAACACAGGGGATGCCGCAGGGCACAAAGGGCCGTCTGAACCGTTACTGCTTTCTTAAATAGATAAAATACCTGATTAAAGCTTTCCCTTTCTTCGGGATCCCATACATTTATCGGTTCTTTCTCGCGTTTGGGTATCCTGTACCATGCCTTGTGCAGAATACCCAAACGCAAGAAAGAACCCTTTTATCAGGTATGCACTTTTTATTTTCTTTGTACTACGGAGCTGTTGCCTATATCTCCACCGGCTTTCCGAATTTTGGCTTAACCACCTTGATTTCAGGGTATATCTGATCCATGGCTTTCTTAAACAATCGGGTATCCACTTCCTCGGAAACCGGAGGGAAGGCATTATCGAAATGATCCAGAAGGATACGACGGGGCTTTAGCTTGTTCACAATCTCCAATGCGGCGGCCGTCATATCTTCTCTTCCCTGGAAAGGGAGGATTAGAAGATCCGCGCCAGCCGGATAAACCGTATCCTTATCCAAAGCCATGCTTCCCAATAAAAGTATGCTCTTACCTTCCGCCTCAATTTGATAGGCCGCTGTCTCTCCCTTTTCCGGGAACTTCGGATGTGCCCAGGCCAGGAAAAGAGCATTCCGGAAATAACGCAGCAATCCGGGCTGAAATAACTTCCGCAATACTGTGTGGAGGGAAAATTCCGTATGCTTCCCTTTCAGCATAGTTATCCTCATATTCCCTATGTACCAGCTGATGCCCGGTTCCGCCTGCACCAGACTGCTCCCATCCTCCACCCAGCCCTCCAGCGTATCCATAACCGCTTTGGTTCCGTAAACGGTGATGTCCCGTTTTTCCAAAAGCTCCGGAACGAAAAAAAGGTGATCCACATGTCCGTGGGTAATACATATATCTGCGTCCGAGGGGAAATCCTCCAGGGTATTGGGATTGCTTCCTCCCGCCAGTTGTACAAAGGGATCAAATAACAGCTTTTCCCCTTCTGCCTCCAATAAAACAGAGGCTGTTCCATACCAGGTAATCTTCATCTTCCGATCTCCTTTTTCCGTCCTTATAAGTGCTGCCGTTAAAACAGCTTTCCCATTTCTATCTGATATAAACTGGTTTTATTATAACTGAAAAGCAGAGAAAACACCACCCGTTCTACCTCTGAAAAATGTCTGTGGCAATTGTTTTGTTACTGTTTACTCCGTGACCAGTAACATGCATAAATCCATTTAAAATCGCCTGCGGCGTTTGTGTTTATGCACTCTTGAATCACTTTCTCACGTACTGTGCAGTAAATGCACAGTACTGAGTGAACAGTAACATTGTTTTTTCATAGTATTTTAATTCAGAAAAACGCAGCAGCCGTTCCCCGATTTCCAAGGTAGATAGGAAAAGCCGCTGCCTGGTTGATTACTTCACCATACAGCGGCCATTTCCATGGAAAACTTTGCTTCCATAGAATGCTTTGCTTCCATAGAATGCTTTGCTTCCATATTCCTTACCCATATTTTATCATTTCTGCAAGTTTGGCAACAGGACAGATGCTTGTGAACCGCTGCCAGTCTTTCCTTTTATTTACCCGGTAACGTTTTGTCTTTATTACATTCCCTTATTACCTCAATTTCCTCTTTGTCGTAAGGCCGGAAATCCTCATGGAAAATATCATGCATCCAAAGCGAGGTATCGATATCCGGCAGATTCTTAATGAATTCCCAGACAAAATTAAACTGACTCTTCCCATTAACAAAACCGAAAAAGTAACTTCCTACTCCTTCTTTCTTCCATAACGGCAGATGCGTCTGGATCAGACTGCGGAATGGTCTGTGCAGCCATTCCGTATTGATCAGCGGACGGCCGAACTGGCGCAGGAATGCAATATACTGCCTGGAATGAGTATAATCACCATAATAATGGAAGGTGATAATGTCGGAAAGAGCGATGGAATGCTCTTCTATTTCCGCATAGATTCCGGGTTTTTTCAGCCAGCCGTAAGGATTGTCCGCCCCGGCCCCCCACACATCCGCAGTCAGTGGCTGCATCACATCCAGTTCCCTCAGCCAGGAAAATACGGCCTCCATGACGGGCAGGGATCGGGACAGCCTTCCGGAATTCCCGGCCTCATTCCAGACATTCCAAATGAGTATCCGGGGATCCTGCCCATACCGGGACGCCAGCTCTTTCACGTATGCTTCTATGAGGGGGCGGTTTTCCGGATCATCCGTAATACTATAACCGATGCATTCCCCGGATTGTGTGCTGTCGTCAAAGGGTGTTACCGGGCTTCCTCCGAAATAGCCGGGTACCGGCTCCGGCTGCGGTCCCAAATGGGGAGCTTTGTACTTTTCCCTGGGCACACAGCAATCCCCGAAAAGCACAGGCATCAGGGTGATGTCATATTCCCCGAGCAGATCAAGGAATTCATCCATATGCCGGAAAAAAGCCTCTCTTTCCTGCCGGTATACCTCAAACGGCAGAACCATACGGATGCTGTTAAAGCCCAATCCTGCCGCGAGGGCGATCTCTTTTGCGGCATCCCGGAAGGCTTCCTTATGTCCATATTCCTGGAACAGCCAGAGACTCCCCGTCATGGAGCCGCTGGGAATAAAATTAAAGCCGGATATCCAGGGCCGTGCGGTATACCAGTCCCATGCTTCTTCTTCCGTCCATCTTCTTTTCATTTATCATTCCCCCTTGTTTTTCCGATCCTGCCCGTTAAAGAAGCAGGCATTTTTCCTGCAGCAGCAGAGCCAGTTCATAAGCCAGCTTCCTGGCCTCCCTTTCATCCCCGGCCTTACGGATCCGCGCAATACGTGCCGTTGGCGGATCGTACATAGGCACCAGTTCACAGGCCTCCAGCAGGTTCGCGCAGAACTCCGCCGCCTCCAGCACCTCGTCAATGGACTTTCTGCCGGCACGGAATACTTTTGTTTTTTCCTCCAGGGCCTCTTTTACCATGGAAATACCCCGCTGGGCATAGCCCTCCTTATTCGCGTTGGGATACACCATCCCTTCGTCCCTTTTACGCCGGAAACCCAATACCGCCGCGGGAATGGATGGATCCCGGACCGTACCGTCCGGATAGAAAATCCCATGCACGTCCGACCAGTAGCCGTCTATCATTAATTCAAACAAATACCAGCCCGTATGATGCTCCCTTCAGATATCCAACGCCAAATCGTAGGGATTGGCGCGGCACAGGCAGCACAGCTCGCTGTTCAGGAAGGGCTTTCCCACCCTGGCCGACAGCTCTTCTGCCGCAAGATAGCTTTCCTCTATCTGCCGGCGCACCGG
>NZ_QUES01000056.1:0-773 GCF_003478085.1 Eisenbergiella sp. OF01-20
GCCAATGCCCGCGCCGCCGAGGCCGCCCGTGGCCGTAACCGTGCCGCTGCTGATTTCAATGGTTCCGCCGGAACCGCCGTAGCCGCCGCCGATGCCCGCGCCGTTGTAGCCGCCGTTAGCAGTCAAGCCACCGGTGCCGTCAATCGTCACTTTGGCATTTTCGGAAACCTCCAGCCCGGCACGGACGCCGCCGCTTGTCAGGGTGTTTTTGCCGGAGAGGGTGATGTTGGCCGTGCCGTTTGCCTCCACCGCAAAGGCACAGAAGTAGTCTTTACTGCCTGCGTTGATTGTCACGTCGGAGAGCGTAACACTGGCGGTCACGTCGGAAGGTACTGTGATAACGGCTTTTTGGTGGTCGTAGTCTGCACCGGTCAGCGTTCCCGTCCATTCGCCGGAAATCTTGTAGTCACCGTTGGCGTTCAGCGTGATTTGTCCGTCGCCGGTTTTGGAAACCGAACCGCCGTTTGTTGGGGTAATCGTCAGGCCGTCATACCCCTCATTGGCGTACAGATTTGCCCCGCCCAGCAGCACCTTGACCGTCGGGAGCGGGTCGCAGGCGTAGCCGTCGGGGAGCGCCGCCGTAAAGATGTAATCGCCGGTCAGCGGCCAGTTATCCCCGCCGTCCTGTTTGTATTCCTCGCAGCTCCAGCCGGTGATGTCCAGTGTTTCCGGGTTTTCCGTTCCTTCCGATTCCCCGCGGATCTGTTTGGGCAGCATGGATACCACCGTGTCAAAATCCGCCTGATTGTCCATGCTCACGCCGGGCAGAGCAA